>JBDLIY010000126.1:0-9484 GCA_039714635.1 Planctomycetota bacterium | reverse complement strand
GAGCACCGGGCTTAGCCTCGTGGATTCCAGCGGCTTACATCGGAGTTTTCCGGGTTCGAAGTACGCCGCGCCGAACGGCACCAGGCGTGCGCAGGAGTTGAGGTTCCCACCCGTCGCAGGGCGGTTTTCGCGATGGGGACCCTACCTACAAGCAGGAGATACAGGAATGACTCGCCGAATGGTCACGATCGATGGGAACGAGGCCGCCGCCTACGTCGCCCATCGCACGAACGAAGTGATCGCGATCTACCCCATCACCCCGTCCTCCGGCATGGGAGAGATGTCGGATGAATGGTCCGCGAGAGGCCAGAAGAACATCTGGGGAACGATCCCTTCCGTGGTGGAGATGCAGAGCGAGGGCGGCGCCGCCGGCGCGGTCCACGGCGCCCTGCAGTCCGGCGCCCTGACGACGACGTTCACGGCGTCCCAGGGCCTCCTCCTCATGATCCCGAACATGTTCAAGATCGCCGGGGAGCTGACCCCGACCGTGTTCCACGTGACCGCGCGGTCCGTGGCCACGCACGCGCTCTCGATCTTCGGCGACCACTCCGACGTGATGGCGGCCCGGGCGACCGGCTTCGCCCTCCTGGCGTCGGGGAACAACCAGGAGATCATGGACTTCGCGCTCTGCTCGCAGGCGGCCACGCTGGCCTCGCGGGTCCCGATGATCCACTTCTTCGACGGCTTCCGCTCGAGCCACGAGGTTTCCAAGGTCGAGCAGCTGACCGAGGACGACCTGCGGGCCATGCTGGACGACGAGTTGATCGGCGCCCACCGCGACCGGTCCATGTCGCCCGAGAAGCCGGTCCTGCGCGGCACCGCCCAGAACCCGGACGTCTTCTTCCAGGCCCGTGAGACCGTCACCCCGTTCTATGCGGCGGCGCCGGGCATCATGCAGAAGGCCTTCGACCGGTTCGCCGACCTGACCGGCCGCTCCTACCACCTGTTCGACTACTTCGGCGCCCCGGACGCCGAGCGCGTCGTGATCATGATGGGCTCCGGCGCCGAGGCCGCCCACGAGCTGGTCGACCACCTGGTCGAAAAGGGCGAGAAGGTCGGCCTGTTGAAGGTGCGGCTCTACCGGCCGTTCGCCACCGAGGCGTTCCTCGCGGCGCTGCCCGAGACCGTCAACGCGATCGCCGTGCTCGACCGGACCAAGGAGCCGGGCGCCGACGGCGAGCCGCTCTTCAAGGACGTGGTCGCGGCCCTGGCCCAGAACGGCCGGATCGTGCCGAAGCTCATCGGCGGCCGCTACGGCCTCTCCTCCAAGGAGTTCACGCCGGCGATGGTGAAGGGCGTCTACGACGAGCTTCAGAAGGACGCTCCGAAGAACGACTTCACGATCGGCATCGTGGACGACGTCTCGAACACGTCCCTCGACTACGACCCCGAGTTCTCCACGGAAGGCGACGACGTCGTCCGCGCGATGTTCTACGGGCTCGGCTCCGACGGAACGGTCGGCGCGAACAAGAACTCGATCAAGATCATCGGCGAGGAGACGGACAACTTCGCCCAGGGCTACTTCGTCTACGACAGCAAGAAGGCCGGCGCCGTCACCGTCAGCCACCTCCGCTTCGGTCCGCGGCCGATCCGCTCCAGCTACCTCGTGTCGAAGGCGAACTTCGTGGCCTGCCACCAGTTCTCCTTCCTCGAGAAGTACGACATGCTGAAGAACGCGGTGCCGGGCGCGACGTTCCTGCTGAACAGCCCGTTCGGCCCGGACGAGATCTGGGGCCAGCTGCCGCGGCCGGTGCAGGAAGCGATCATCGACAAGGGCCTGAAGTTCTTCGTCATCGACGGATACGAGGTGGCGAAGGAGTCGGGCATGGGCGCCCGCGTGAACACGATCATGCAGGCGTGCTTCTTCGCGATCAGCGGCGTGCTCGAGCGCGACGAGGCGATCGCGCAGATCAAGAAGGCGATCGAGAAGTCCTACGGCATGAAGGGCGAGGACGTCGTCAGGAAGAACTTCGAAGCCGTGGACCACAGCCTGGCGAACCTGCACGAGGTGGCGGTCCCCGCCGAGGCGACCAGCACCATCGAGATGCCCCCCACCGTCCCGGGCGAGGCTCCGGAGTTCGTGAAGGAGTTCACGGCCGAGATCATCGCCGGCCGCGGCGACGACCTCCCGGTCAGCGCCTTCCCGGTGGACGGCACGTTCCCCACGGGCACGACGCAGTGGGAGAAGCGGAACATCGCCCTCGAGATCCCGGTCTGGGACGAGGACGTGTGCATCCAGTGCGGCAAGTGCGCGATGGTCTGCCCCCACGCGGCCATCCGCTCGAAGGTCTACGACCCGGCCGAGCTGGAAAGCGCCCCCGCGGCCTTCAAGAGCGTCGACTTCAAGTCGAAGGACTACGAGGGCCTTTCGTACACGATCCAGACCGCCCCCGAGGACTGCACCGGCTGTGAGCTCTGCGTCGAGGTCTGCCCGGCGAAGAACAAGAAGCAGCCGAAGTTCAAGGCGATCAACATGCAGCCGCAGCGGCCGCTGCGCGAGGCCGAGCGCGAGAACTACGCGTTCTTCCTCGACCTGCCGGAGTTCGACCGCAAGGTGCTCAAGATGAGCACGGTCAAGAACAGCCAGCTGCTCCAGCCGCTCTTCGAGTACTCCGGCGCCTGCTCGGGTTGTGGCGAGACGCCCTACGTGAAGCTCCTCAGCCAGCTCTTCGGCGACCGCACGATGATCGCGAACGCCACGGGCTGCTCCTCGATCTACGGCGGCAACCTGCCGACGACGCCCTGGTCCCAGGACGCGAACGGCCGCGGCCCGACCTGGTCGAACTCGCTGTTCGAAGACAACGCGGAGTTCGGCTTCGGCTTCCGCCTGACGGTGGACAAGCTTTCCGAGTACGCGAAGGAGATGGTCAGGGAGGTCGCGCCGCAGATCGGCGACGAACTCGCGAACGGCATCCTCGACGCGGACCAGACGACGGAGACGGGCCTGTGGGAGCAGCGGCAGCGCGTCGCGGCGCTCAAGGAGAAACTCGGGGGCCTGACCAACGGCGGCGCCGACGTCGCGAAACGTCTCCTGCCGGTCGCCGACTACCTGATCCGGCGCAGCATCTGGATCAAGGGCGGTGACGGCTGGGCCTACGACATCGGCTACGGCGGTCTCGACCACGTCCTCGCGATGGGGCGCGACGTCAACGTCATCGTTCTCGACACCGAGGTCTACTCGAACACGGGTGGCCAGATGTCGAAGGCGACCCCGCTCGGCGCGGTGGCGAAGTTCGCCGCCGGCGGCAAGCCGACGCCGAAGAAGGACCTGGCGATGCTGGCCATGTCCTACGGCAACGTCTACGTCGCCCGCGTGGCGATGGGCGCGCGGGACGCGCACACGGTCAAGGCCTTCCTCGAGGCCGAGTCCTACCCGGGCGCATCGCTGATCATCGCCTACAGCCACTGCATCGCGCACGGCATCGACATGAAGAAGGGCCTCGAAGAGCAGAAGAAGGCCGTCGACTGCGGTCTCTGGCCGCTTCTCCGGTACGATCCGCGTCGGGCCGACGAGGGCAAGAACCCGCTGCAGCTCGACAGCAAGAAGCCGAAGATGGCGGTCCGCGACTACGCGTACGGCCAGAACCGCTTCAAGATGCTCACGAAGGCGATGCCGGAGCAGGCCGAGCGCCTGATCCAGGCTTCGCAGGAAGACGTGACGGCGCGCTTCCGCCTCTACGAGACCCTGGCCGCCGAGTGGCCGCAGGACGACGAGTAACGGTCGCAGGAAACGAGGAGAACACCATGGACCTCAGCACCAAGTACCTCGGGCTGGATCTTCCCCATCCCATCGTTCCTTCGGCCGCCCAGCCCCTGACCGGGGACCTGGACAGCATGAAGCGCCTGGAGGACGGCGGCGCGCCCGCGATCGTCGTCCACTCGCTGTTCGAAGAGCAGATCGGCGCCGAGGCGGAGAACCTCGGTCACTTCCTCGAACACGGCGCGGAGAGCCACGCGGAGGCGATGAGCTACTACCCGAGCCACGAGGAGTACATCCTCGGGCCGGAGGCCTACGTCGAGCACATCCGGAAAGCGAAGGAGTCGCTGTCCGTCCCGGTCATCGGCAGCCTGAACGGCGTCTCGACCGGCGGCTGGACCGAGTACGCGGCGAAGATCGAGGAGGCGGGGGCGGACGCGCTCGAGCTCAACGTCTACTACCTCCCCACCGACCCGCGCCTGTCCGGTGAGGCCGTCGAGGCCGTCTACACCAACATCGTCGCCGAGGTCACGGGCCGGGTCTCCATCCCGGTGGCCGTGAAGATCGGCCCGTTCTTCTCCTCCATGACGAACTTCGCGAAGAAGCTGGAGGAGGCGGGCGCGTCCGGCCTGTCGCTCTTCAACCGCTTCTACCAGCCGGTGATCGACCCGGAGCGGCTGTCGGTCGAGCCGCACCTCGCCCTGAGCACGCCGTCGGAGATCCTCCTGCCGGTGCGCTGGATCGCGATCCTGCGCGAGCACACGGAGATGACCCTCTCGGCGACCTCCGGCGTCCACTCCGAGATGGACGCTTTGCGGCTCACCATGGCCGGCGCGGACGTGGTCCACACCTGCGCCGCCATCCTCAAGCGCGGCCCCGCCGTCATCGGCGAGATCCGCGACCGGCTGGCGCAGTGGCTCGAGGAGCACGAGTACAGCTCGCTCTCCGAGGCGCGCGGCAGCATGAGCCAGGCGAACTGCCCGGAGCCGGCGGCCTTCGAGCGCGCGAACTACATGAAGGCGGTCCACCGCTTCGTTCCGCCGGCGTAGGCGCAACCGCCGGCAGGTCACATCGGGGCCGGTCTCCCACGCGGAGGCCGGCCCCTTCTTCATGGAATGTCTCCTCCATACGGAGTCAGGGCAAAACGCGCACCGTCGGACACGCCACTCAACTCCGGAAGGCGAAGGGAGTAACTCTGCGCGGCCTGCCTGGACTCCCTCTGGTACGGAGCGTGTCCACTCCGAAATTGCCCTGACACCGTATGGAGTAGACGCTGTTTCCTCTCAAGCGCTTGGTTCCTCGGGTCGATGGGATACCGGGCCCACTCGCACCGCGCGCGGCGGTCGGCGCGGCCCACGGGATGAGGTCGGGCCGGTGCGGGATGAGGGCCCGCCGCGCATGAACACAGACCGAGTCAACCCGGGAGCACTCATCGAACCCGATCGCGGGTCGGAATCGCTCCTCGAACGCGTGCTCACGTCGCTCGCCGACGCGCTCTTCGTCTTCCGGCCGGAAAACGGCATCCCCGTCCTGCACCGGGTCAATCGCGCGGCCGAACGCATGACCGGGCTGGACGAAGCATCGCTCATCGGCGCGCCGCTCGCCGACCTCCTCGTCGACGCGCACGACGCGCACGACGCGGAGGAACTCCTCGCGAAGGTCCGGCTCCACGGCGTCGTGCGCGACCGCGAACTGTCCCTCTTCCGTACGGGCGGCCGGGAGGTCCCGGTCCGCGCCACGCTCTCGCTCCTCACCGCCTGCGAGTACTCGGGAGACTTCGAGTCGTGCCCGAGCCGGCAGGCGGGGAAGCCCCACTGCCCGGAACGTCTCGAGGGCTACCTGCTCGTCGCCACGGACCTGTCCGAAATCCGCCGTGCCGAGCGTGGCCGGAACCTGGGCTATCGCGTCTCCGAGCTCGTCCACTCCGCGGAGACGATGGACGACCTCTATCGCTCCGTTCACGAACTCCTGCGCGGCCTGATGTCGGCGGAGAGTTTCTCGATCGCGCTCTTCGGCGCGGACGGTCCGAAACGGATCGCCTTTCCCTACTCCGTCGAGGCGGGCGGCGACCCGCAGACCGCCCGGAAGATCACGCGAGCCCTCTCGGACCTGATCGTGCGCCGCGACGAGCCGCTCCTGGTCACGGGCCGGCAGGTGGAGGAGCTGCTTCACGCCCGGTCGATCGCGGTGACGCACGTGCCGTGGGTCCGGTGGCTCGGCGTGCCCCTGCGCGTCGACGGCCGCGTGACGGGGATGATCGTCGTCGCGACGGACGGCGAGGAGGACGCCTACGGGGAGGAGGAGCGCGAGCTCCTGCGCTTCGTCTCCGGGCAGGTGGCGATCGCGATCGAGCGGAAGCAGTCGGCCGACGAGCGCGTGCGCCTCTCCTCCGCGGTACAGCACGCCGCGGACGCCATCCTCGTGACGGGTCCCGAGGGGATCATCGAGTACGTGAACCCGGCCTTCGAGGCGATGAGCGGCTACACGCGGGACGAGGTGCTCGGGCAGACGCCGCGCCTGCTGAAGAGCGGCCGCCACTCCGTCGACTTCTACCGCGAGATCTGGGCGACGCTCTCCCGTGGCGAGTCCTGGACGGGCCGCATGACGAACCGGCGTCGCGACGGGAGCTTCTACGAAGTGGAGGCCGCGTTCTCCGCGATCCGGGACGCGACCGGGCGGTTCGTCAACTACGTATCCGTCCAGCACGACGTCACCCACGAGGTCGCCCTGGAGGCCCAGCTCCTCCAATCGCAGAAGATGGAGGCGGTGGGCAAGCTCGCCGGCGGCGTCGCCCACGACTTCAACAACATCCTCTCGATCATCATGGGGTACAGCGACCTCGTCCTGACCGAGGTCGAGGAGGACAGCCTCGTCGCCACGGGGATCGAGGAGATCCGCGAGGCCGGCCTGCGCGCCGGGGCACTGACGCGGCAACTGCTCGCGTTCAGCCGACGCCAGCTGATGAGGCCGAAGGTCCTCGATCTGAACGCCGTCGTCGAGGACACGGAGAAGATGCTCCGCCGGCTGATCGGCGAGGACGTCGAACTGGTCACGAAGTACGACCCGGACATCGGTTTCGTGCGGGCGGACCCCGGGCAGATCGAGCAGGTGGTGATGAACCTCGCGGTGAACGCGCGGGACGCCATGCCGGGCGGCGGGACGCTGACGCTCACCACGGGGACGGTGGACCTGCGCGGCTTCACGACGGACCCGGACCTCGGGCCCGGGGAGTACGTCCAGCTCGTCGTCACCGACGACGGCTGCGGGATGGAGGCGGAGGTCCAGGCCCGGATCTTCGAGCCGTTCTACACGACGAAGGAGGACGGCCGCGGCACCGGGCTCGGCCTCTCGACGGCCTACGGCATCCTGCGCCAGAGCGACGGGCACATCGCGGTGCACAGCCGCCCCGGACGAGGCACGACCTTCCGGATCCTGCTGCCGCTCGTGGACGCGGAGCTCGCCTGCGAAGACGTGGAGGAGCCGCTGGAGGCCGGGATGGCCGGCGAGGAGACGGTCCTCCTGGTGGAGGACGAGGACGCCGTCCGCGACCTGACGAAGGAGATGCTCTCGCTGACCGGCTACCGGGTCGTCGAAGCGAAGGACGGAGTGGAAGCTCTCACCGTCTGCCGGGACGCCGGCGACGCTATCGACCTCCTTCTCACCGACGTCATCATGCCCCGGATGGGAGGGCGGGAACTCGCGAGGAAGCTCGCGGAGGAGTCCCCGGACACGCGCATCCTGTTCATGTCCGGCTACACGGACGCCGCGATCGCGTCGGAGGGCGTCTTCGGCAGGAACGTCGCCTTCCTCCAGAAGCCCTTCGGCCTCTCCGGCCTGACCCGGAAGGTGCGCGAGGTCCTGGACGGACCTCCCTGGCGCGCGGGGGCGCCGATCGGTTGACCGGCGGAAACCGCGCCCCCTGGTGAGAGGGTCAGGTTAGCCTTGGGCCATGCGCCCGACCTGCCTGCTCCTCCTCCTCCTGCTTCCGGCCTGCATCAACGTCAGCTCCGAGCGCACGGGGCCCGAGTTCCCGCCGCTGCCCGATGACGCGCCGGTCCTCGTCTACTACATGGAGGAGTCGCCGCTCTTCGTCCGGCGCGAGACCGAGTTCCGGTACGACATCGTGCCCGCGACCGAGATCGCCCGCCTCGACGTCACCTACGGCAAGGATCGCCACTGGCGCGAGGTCGTCGCGGAGTTGAGGGAGGAGGCGCGCGACCTCGGCGGCGACATCGTCCGCATCGGCAAGGGCGAGAACGGCCTCTCGAAGCGGAACTTCGAGGCGTTCGTCTACCGCAGTCAGCCCGAGTGAAACAGGGCACTACGCCTCGGGGTTGACCTCCTCGTTGATCACGAAGCTCGTCGTCACCTCGAGGTCCGGCCGGAGGGTGTTGTAGACGGAGCAGTACTTCCCCTGGGAGAGGTCGACCGCGCGCTGCACCTTCTCCTCCGCGAGGTCGGCGCCCGCGAGGTGGAGCGTCATGTGGATCCCCAGGTAGCGCTGCGGCGGGGTCACGTTGCGCTCGCCCTCGATCTCCATGGAGAAGCTCTCCGGCGGCGTTCGCATCTTGGTGAGGATCGAGACGACGTCGATCGCCATGCAGCCCGCGAGGGAGAGAAGCACGCCCTCCAGCGGCATGCAGCCCCACTCCATCTCCGCGTCGAACTCGATGTCGTAGCCGCGCTGCGTCGTGGCCGTGAACACCAGGTCCCGGTCCCAGGTGAGGGTGGCGCGGTTCGTGGCGACGACCTTTTCCTTGTAGTCGGACAGCGATTCGTCGAGCGACATGGGCGGTCTCCGGATCTGGATCTGTGCTGCCAGAGATTACTCCTCCGGGAGTAGGATCATGGTGTGGAAACCGGGACCGAACGGCGGCTTCATCCGGCGTGGGGATTCATCGCGCTCGGGTTCTACGTCACGCACGCGATCGCCCTGTTTCGCATCGGGGTCACGGCCCATCTCCTCTGGCTGAACTCGGCCGCGGTGTTCCTGGGGATCGAGCGGCTCTTCCGTCGGGCCCGGGGGGCGGGATCCGGAGATGGATGAGCCCCGCGTCGTCGGCCCCGGGTTCCACGAGCGCGTCTTCGCGGTGGTCGCGGCGGTCCCGCCGGGCCGGGTGACGACGTACGGCGACGTGGCGGGCGCGCTCGGCTCGCGCCGCGTCGCGCGGCAGGTCGGCTACGCGTTGGCCGCCTGTCCCGACGACCTCCCCTGGCACCGCGTCGTGAACGCGAAGGGGCGGCTCAGCGCCCGCGGTCATGGCGCCGCGAGCGACGAGCAGATCCTCCGTTTGAGGGCCGAGGGAACGGAGGTGGACGTTCACGGACGAGTCGTGGACTTCGCGGAGAAGAGATTCATTTCATTTTTGCCGAGTCCAAACGGCCGCTCGCGCGACTTCTATTAAGGGGGGCCCACCCGCTCCGACGGGATCGGTCTGTCCGCAGGGCGCCTCCGGCCGTCTTTCGAGCGATTTCCTGCGTCCCCCCCGCCCGAACGTTGTCACCCCTGATTGCTATCATCACGCGAACAGATGAAAGGCGATCAGGAGGCATGACATGGCAGCACCCGGCTCCGTCTCGAAACCCGGCTCCGTCTCGACCTGGCTCATGGATCCCGCCACGCCGCACCGGGCTGTCTCCCGGCTCGTCCGGCGACGGTGGAGCCAGGTGCAGCGCGGCGAGTACGAACTCAGCATGGCGCTGCGCCGCCTCTACCGCGACAACGTCCATCGTGGAGCCGGCCACGCCCGCTTCGCCGACTACGCCGATCAGCACTTCGGCATCCCC
>JBDLIY010000125.1:0-9500 GCA_039714635.1 Planctomycetota bacterium | reverse complement strand
TTCGCGTAGTCGGGCAGGTCCGGAAACTCGAGGTCCGATCCGGCCCCAACCGCCAGGTCCGACTCGCGACCGAAGAGCGTCGCCGCCCCGCGCCGCGCCGGCGAGCCGTTCTTCCCGAACAGGATCCGCAGCCGCCAGAGCAGCGCCGGCCGCGGCTGGTCGAACGCATCGAACGCCCCCGCGAGCACCAGGTTCGACACCTCCCGCTCCTCCGCCGGCACCCGCGTGACGAAGTCCCGCAGCGACAGGAACGGGCCGCGCTCCCGCTCCTCGAACAACGTATCGAGCGTCTTCTCCTTCAGGTCCCGCACCTGACCGAGCCCGATCCGGATCCCGCCGTCCTTCGCCGCGAACGTCCGCTCGGAACGGTTCACGTCCGGCAGGAGAATCGTGCACCCCAGCCGTCGCGCCTCCTCCAGGTACGCCCGCGGCTCGTAGAACCCGCCGCCGTTCGCCAGCACGCTCGCCATGAACTCCGTCGGGTAGCGCCGCTTCAGCCACACCGCCTGCCACGCGACGCGCCCGTACGTCGCCGCGTGCGCCTTCGAGAACGAGTAGCCGATGAACCGCTCCACCGCCGCCCAGACCGGCCCCGCGGCGTCGCGCGGCGTCCCCCGCTCCTCCGCCCGCACGAGGAACGTCTCGCGCAACTCGCGGATCTTCTCGGGCGACCGTTCCTTCGTGATCGCCCGCCGCAGCTGGTCCGCCTCCGTCAGCGTGAACCCCGCCACGGCGCTCGCCACCTTCAGGATGTCCTCCTGGTAGAGCATCACGCCAAATGTGTCGTCGAGCACCTGCCGCAGCGAGTCGTGGAGGAAGGAGAGCGGCTCCTCGCCGTCCTTCCGCATCACGAAACTCTGCTTCATCCCCCCCGCCGCCGGGCCGGGCCGGATCAGCGACAGCCCCACCATCGCGTCCCGCTGGTTCCCGGCCCGGAGCATCGCCAGCAGGTTCCGCGTCCCCGGCGACTCCACCTGGAAGCAGCCCATCGTCTTCGCCGTCGAGAGGATCTCGCTCGTCCGCTCGTCTTCGGGCGGCACGCGATGGATGTCCACCGTCACGCCGTGGTTTTCCTCGATCGCCGTAACGGTGTCCGCGATCGCGGAGAGTGACCGCTGGCCGAGCAGGTCGATCTTCACGAGGCCGATCTCCTCGATCGGGTCCTTGTCGAACTGCGTGACGACGAGCCCGTTCGCCGACCGCTGCACCGGCACGTAGTCCGTCATCTCCGTCGGCGAGATCACGATCCCGCACGGGTGCAGGGAGAGATGGTTCGGGTAGCCCTCGATCCGGTCGGCGATCTTCAGCACCGTCCGGAACGGCTCCTCGTCGACGGGGAGACCGCGGCACTCGGGCAGCTGCCGCACCGCCTCGACAAGCGGCCCCGGGTAGTGGTGCGGCAGCCGCTTCGACCAGCGCGAGACCTCCGACGGCGAGAGCCCCAGCGCCTTCGCCGGCTCCCGGAACGACGACCGCCCCTGGAACGTGTTGATCGTCGAGATCATCGCCACGCGGTCCCGGCCGTAGGTCTCGTAGACGAAGTCCAGCACCTCGTCCCGCCCCCGCCAGCCGATGTCCATGTCGATGTCCGGCGGGTCGGTCCGGGCGCGGTTGAGGAAACGCTCGAAGTAGAGGTCGAACTCGATCGGATCGACGATCGTGAGCCCCAGGCAGTAGGCGACGAGCGAGTCCGCCGCCGACCCCCGCCCCACCATCGGGATGCCCCGGCCGCGCGCGTGGCGCGTGATGTCGTGGACGATCAGGAAGTACTCCGCGAAGCCGAGTTCGGTGATGACCGAAAGCTCCTCGTTGAGACGGGCCAGCACGTCGGGCCGCATCGGCCGGTACCGCTTCGCCGCGCCGTCGAACGCCCGCTTCGAGAGCAGCGAGTAGGCGGTCTCGCCCTCCGGCACCGGGTACTTCGGGAAGACCGCCTTCGACCGCGGCGCCTCGAAACGGCAGCGGTCGGCGATCCGGATCGTGTTCGAAAGCGCCTCCGGCAGAGACTGGAAACGCCGGGCCATCTCCGCCCGCGTGGCGAACGCGGCCTCCGGCGGGGCGAGCGCCGAGTCCGGCACCTCCTTCACGTGGAGGTTCCGGTCGATCGCCACGAGCACCCGCATCAGGTCCCGGTCCCGCGGACGGGGGAAGAAGACCGGGCTCGTGGCGACGACCGGGAGGCCGAGCTTTCTCGCCAGGTCGATCCGTTTCGGGTCCGGCCGCCCGGCCAGCTCCACGTAGAGGTCGCCGGCCGGGATCTCCTCGGCCAGCGCCTCGAGGAGGGGCGCGTCATCCGTGAGCACGACGAGTCCCTCCGCCCATTCCAGCAGGGCTCCCTCCACGGTGAACTCGTCCGGAATCAGGTGGCGCTTCGAGAGGATCCGGCAGAGGTTCCCGTAGCCGGTCCGGTCCTTCACGAGGAGGACGGCGCGATGGCCCGAGCCCTCGTTCTCCGCCGTTCGCCCGGGTTCCCGCACGCACGCCCCGGCGATCGGCCGGACTCCGGCCCGCTCGGCCGCCCCGAAAAACGGCATCAGGCCGTAGAGGCCGTTCGTGTCCGTGATCGCGAGGGCTTGCTGGTGGTCCTTCGCCGCGAGAGGGAGATAGGATTCGGCCGGCGCCGCGCCCTCGAGGAGGGAGGTGCAGCCGTGGAGGTGGAGGTGGACGAAATCAGGGGGAGACATCACTTTGGGTTACCGATTCGAGCGGGCCTTTCAGATTGATAGGGGTTCGCTACGGGAGAGAACTGCCCTAAGTTGCGACGAAGAAAAGCCTTATCCTTGCAAGCGGATCCGGCACGGGGTTCGCTTTCCACTTGGTTACCTTTCTACCTCACCCCAAGCGGGCCCGCACGACGCCAGGCGTTGCGCGGGCCCGGCCGATTCGTGGATGGACGAAACCGGGCGAATCCGGGCAACCTGGCGGTTTTGAGGGTTTGAAAGAGAAAGGCTCTCCCTTTCTCTCCCGATTCGACAGGGCCTTTCATTTCGAGAGAGAGGCGTGGCGCGTCGAAATCGGCGTAAGTCGTTGTAAAATGAGCGGTTGTGGTTTTTTTCGGGTTTGGCACCGGGTTCGCTCTTCACTGACTTACCTTTCTACCTCACCCCAAGCGGGCCCGCGCGACGCACAGCGTTGCGCGGGCCCTGCACATTTCCGGGCTGCACATTTCCGGGCTACCGGGTCAGCGACGGCGTCTTCAACACGAAGCCGTGCTCGTTCTGGGCGTACCGCCCCAGCAGATCGATCGAACGGCCCGCGGTGACGGCGCGGAAGCCGAAGCGCTCGCGGATCCCGTCGATGCCCTCCACGAGGCCGATCGACCGACGGCGTTCGCGCTCCGCGAAGAGGTCCTGCTGTCCGGCCCCCTCCCGCATCAGCCCGGTCAGCGCCACGCCGAGCCACTTCAGGCGCACCCGCCGCGTGAAAAGACCGTCGAGCAGCCTTCGCGCCTCGGGGTAGATGTCGCGCTCCCGGTTCGAGGGGCGGGCGAGGGCCTTCGAGCGGTTCCCCCCCGCGCCGTCCACGTAGCGGATCGCCACCGCCACCGTCCGCGCCTCCTGCCCCGCCTCCCGGAGCATCCGCGCCGCCCGCTCCGTCAGGTAGAAGAGCATCCCCTCGATCACGGTGCGGTCCGCCGTCTCCGGATCGAACGAAGTCGATCGGGAGACGGACCGGGGCAGCGTCTTCGCCTTCACCTCCCGGTCGTCGCGGCCCTTTGCCCGGTCCGCGAGGGCGCTCCCCGCCGCGTCGCCGAACGTCATCACGAGGAGCTCCCGCGGCACGCCCGCCAGGTCGCCGATCGTCAAGAGGTTGTAGCTGCGCAGGCGCTTTTCCGTCTTGTGCCCCACCCCCGGCAGGCGCCGGAGCGGCAGGGGACGCAGGAACGCCGCCTCCCCGCCGGGCGGGATCGAGACGACGCCGCCCGGCTTCGCGAAGCACGTCGCCACCCGCGCCACCGTCCGGTTCGTCGCCGTGCCGAGGGAGATGCGGAAGCCGACCTCCCGCGAAACCTCGCGCCGGATCCGGCTCGCCACCTCCACCGCGGGGCCGAACAGGCGCTCCGTCCCCGTGACGTCGAGATAGCAGTCGTCGAGGGAGGTCACCTCCACGAGCGGCGTGTACCGCCGGCAGATCTCCCAGGTGAGGTCCGACAGGCGCCGCGCCTCCTGGTAGTCCCCCTTCAGAAAGATCCCGCCCGGCAGGAGGCGCTCCGCCTGCCCGAGCGAGAGCCCCGGCCGCACACCGCGGGCCCGCGCCTCGTAGGAGGAGGACAGGACGAGGCCGCGCTCGCCCCGCTCGCCGCCGACGACGACCGGCCGGCCGATCAGGGACGGTTCGCGGATCTGCTCCACGGACGCGAGGAACGCGTCGATGTCGATGTGTATGATGTTCCGAGTCACGCTGCCAACCCTTCGCACCGGCAGGATACACAAACAGAATGCGAACGTCCAGTCTCGTTCCCGGATTTGCTCTTTTTGTTCTCCTCGTCCTCCTCGCCGCCGCCTGCGGAGACGGGGAGCCGGCGCCGCGTGACGACGGGCACGAGATCCGCCCGACGTTCACCGTCGGCGATCGCTACCGCGTCCGCGACGACCGATCGCTCCGCATCGGCGCGGGGCGGTTCCCCCCGGCGGCGGACCTCGAGGCCCGCACGAAGGAAGTCCACGAGGTGAGTCACATCTACGATGAGGAGGTCGTCGAGGCGGACGGCCACCGCCTCTTCCGCGTCCGGCGCACCTACCTGACCTCCACGCGCGGCGGGCAGCCCACGCCGGTGGCCGGGAAGACCTACCAGATCGTGAATCCCTACCCGCTCCCGGGCTCGGGTCCACTCGACGTCCGGGTGGAGGGGCCGGGCGGATCGTTCGTGCCCGCGAGCCGGGACGAGATCGCCGTGATCGCGGCCGGGGCCGCCCGCCTGGCGACGACGCTGCTCCCGGACCGGAAGATCCGCGAGGACGAGACCTGGCCGGGCCGGGACCTGCCGACGCTCGACCTCGAACCGTCGTCCCGCCGGATCCGCCTGGAATCGATCGAGCCGGGCCGCGCGGCCCGCGTGACCTGGCAGCCGAGCGGCCGCCTCGCGGCGCCGGGCGAGTCCAGCGTCTCGATGAAGGAAACCCTGACGATCGATCTCGCCGGCGGCCGGATCGGCGACTTCCACTCGCGGACCGAACACCAGCAGGAGACGCCCGTCGCGCAGTGGCGGCGGATCGTGATCGAGGTATCGGCGGTGGTGATCGAGTAGCGGACAGCGGGAGGGGCGAATCCGGTAAAAATGGTTCCGCCTCCGTATTGCCGGATTCGGTCGAAACTTCGCCGGGCGCATTCTGGTCTATAATCTCGACAAGGGCGGCCGGTGGGGCTGGCGGCCCGGAGGACGGATGAAGCGAACCTGTCTGCTGGCGATCGTCGCCCTGGTCCTCTCGGCCGGGACGGAGACGGGCGCGTTCGTTCCCCTCCGCACGTCCGGAGGCGTCGACTACGCCTGGGACCTCTCGCGCGCCGCGCCCAACGTGGTCGGCGACCGCGTCACCTTCTACCTCCATCCGGACGGATCGAAGGACCTCCCGGCGTCCGAAGCCCTGGCCGCGGCCCGCGCCGCCCTCGCCTCCTGGGGCTCCGTCGAGCACTCCGCGCTGGCGTTCACCGAGGACCCCACGCGGCCGGCCAACCGCCGCAAGTCCGGCGACCGCGTCAACCTGATCAAGTGGGTCTCCGGCGAGTTGGGGCCGTTCGTCTTCGGGACGACCTGGCCGACGTACCAGGACGGGCACCTCGTCGACGCCGACATCCTCATGAACGAGGACGTCCAGCTGAGCTCCACGCTGTCCCTCCTCTGGACGACGCAGGAACCCGGCGGACCGAGGTCGGCGGACATCCAGGGCGTGCTCACGCACGAGTGGGGCCACGCGATCGGCCTCGACCACGAGGCGATCCACGGTTCGACGATGTACTACGCGGCCTACGCCGGCTCGACCTACTTCCGCACGCTCCACGAGGACGACCGGGCCGCCGTCCGGACCCTCTACCCCGACACCGACACGGCGCGCGAGACCGGGATCGTCCGCGGGACCGCCGACGTCGCCGGGCGCACGAACGACCGGGGCGTCCACGTCATCGCCATCGACGCCGACTCCGGCGAGGTCGCCACCGCCCGGATGAGCGAGCCGGACGGGAGCTACGCCGTCACGGGACTGCTCCCGGGGAACTACCTCCTCGTCGCGGCGCCGTTCGTCCGCCTCAGCACGCTGAACGACTACTGGAGTTCTTCGGCGACGAGGTTCCTCCCGGCGGTCCTCACGGCCACCGGCGGAAACGGCGACTACGCCCGCGTGATCCATGTCCGGGGCGGCGACGAGATCGGCGGCGCGGACTTCCTCCTCGAGAACGCGGACGACCCCGCGGAGTCGAACGACGGGCCGGCGACCGCGTTCCCGCTCCGGATCGGCGACGCGATCGCGGCGCGGCTGGAGAGCGGCGACGACGAGGACTGGTACTTCTTCTCCGGGACGAAGGGCCAGACGATCGACATCCGCGTGCACTCGCTCCAGATCGGCGGCACGGCGGACCCGCACCTCCAACTGCTCGACCGCGGCGGCGCCCGCGTCCTCCGCGCGAACGGCGATGTCCGGGACCCGGTGATTTACGGAGCCCGCGTCGAGGGCCCGGACACCGACGCGCGGATCGCGTCCTACACACTGCCGTCGACCGGCACGTACCACCTGCGCGTCCGCGAGGAGGCCCTCCAGGGCACCGCGGACCACAGCGCGTTCTACGTCCTCACCCTGACCCGGGATCCGGAGGCGCCGAGTGCGCCGGCGAGCACGTACTCCGCCACTCCGGACGTGATCCACGCCGACGGGTCGGAGACCTCGGAGCTCCGCGTCGTCCCCCACAACGCGATGGGCGAGATCATCGGCGAGGGCGTGGCGGTCACCTTCGTCGCGAACGGGGGCGGAACGATCGGCCCGGTGAGCTACCGGGGCGGCGGCGAGTACGGCGCGACCCTCACGGCCTCGCTCGGCGGCCCGGGGGACTCGATCGACGTGACGATGACCCGGGACGGCGCGACGGCGACGGCGGAGGGCGCCCTCTCGATCCGGTACATCGGCGTCGCGGACGGAGCGAACTCCGACTTCTTCGCCGAGCCGAGGCGCCTCCCGGCGGACGGGGTGTCCACGGCCGAAGTGACCCTGGTGCCACGGGACGCGACCGGCTACCCGATCGGCCCCGGGCGCACCGTGACCTTCGACGTCGGGACGGCGACGGGCCTCCCGGCGGCGGACCTCGGCGACGGCAGCTACGTCACCACGGTGACGGCGGCGGCCGGACCGGACATCGTGACCGTCCGCGCCTCCGTGGACGGGACGGACCTGGGTCGCGAGCTCCCGGTCTGGTCGGGGTTCGATCTCCTGGCGGTCGTGACCGCCGTGGGCGCGGAGGTCGAGGACGTCGCGGTCCTCCCGGGCCTGAAACCGGCGATCGCGAAAAGGCTGGTGAAGGCGGCGGGGAAGCTGGCCGGGGCGCGGTCGATCCGCCTCGTCGTGGAGGGCGGAGAGGTCGACGCGCTGAAGGACGTCGTCAAGGCGGCGAAGCAGATCCGGAAGGCGCAGAAGAAGGCCCATCGGACAGCGAGCGGCGCGATCGACCTCGAGCCCGCCCTGATCGAACTCGCGACGGCGGCGCGGGAGACGGCGCGGGCGGCGATCGACGGGGCGCCGCCGGACGGAGGCAAGCGGCTCGAGCAGGCGGAATTGAAGCTCGCGGCCGGGGACGCGGCGATGGGGGCAGGGAAATACGACCGGGCGATCCGACGCTACCGGGACGCGCTGAGAAAGGCGGTGTCCCCATGACTCGAGGCACGCTCCTCCCTCTCCTCCTCGTCCTTCTCGTGGCCAGCCTGACCATCGGCGGCGTCCCGCTCCGCGAGAACGACGGCACGATCGTCCAGTGGGACCTCGGCACTCCGAACCAGCCGAACGTGATCGACGGCCGCGTGACGTACTACCTCGATCCGGGCGGCATGCTCGACGTCCCCACGGGCCTCGACGAGTCCATCTCGGTCCGGCGCGCCTTCCAGACCTGGGAGGACGTGCAGACGTCCCGCATCGCCTTCGTCGAGGACGACTCGCGCCCCGCCCGGTCGCAGGATTCCACGGACCGCGTGAACCTCATCATGTGGAAGGAGCGCTACCTCCCGCCGGGCACGCTCGCCCTGACGTTCCCCTACTCCCAGAACGGCATCCTGACGGACGTGGACATCATCCTGAACGACGACGTCGACTGGGACACGTCGGAGGTCGGACGGGACTTCGTGGCGGACGTGCAGGCGGTGCTGACCCACGAGATCGGCCACATGATCGGCCTCGACCACGTGCCGCTCGGCACCTCCACGATGTTCCCGGAGCTTCCGCTCGGCGCGATCCGCACGCGCTCCCTCGAACCGGACGACGTCGCCGCGATCACCGCGCTCTACCCCGAGCCGGCCGCCGTGCATCTCGGCGGCATCCGCGGCCGCGTCACGGTGGACGGGAAGGGCGACGGCCGCGGCGTCCTCGTCGTCGCCGTCGATCCCGCGACGCGCCTGCCCGCCGCCAGCGCGCTCACGATCTCGGGCGGCCTCTACGAGATGGGCGGCCTCGAGCCGGGCGGCTACCGGCTCTTCTGCTTCCCGCTCCACGGCTCGGGCGGCATGACGCCCTACTGGAAAGAGACGAACTCGAAGCTCTCCGGCCGGATCTGGACTCGGGAAGGCGGGGGCGCGGCGGCGGGGAGCCCCGCCCGGGCGGGGCTCGTCGAGGTCCGATACTCCGCCACCACCTTCGGCATCGACTTCCCGGATGTCCGCCTCGACGACAACGACGGGGAGCCGAACGACCGTCCCGCGGACTCGCTCCGGATCTTCCTGGAGGACTCCGTGATCGGGACCGCCGCCTCGGTCGAGGACGAGGACTGGTTCCGCTTCGAGGGCCGGAAGGGCGACCGCATCGCCGTCCACGTAGACGCCTGGCACGTGGGCGCGGACACCAACGTGCAGGTCGATCTCTACGCGCCGGGGATGGTGGACGCAGACGGCGTGATCCTGACGGACGGCGTCGAGCCCGCCCACCCCTGGTGCGTCGACATCCGGCCCCACGTCGAAGACGAGAACCGGACCAGTCTCGAGGGCGTGGACATCGACGCGTGGCTCACGGAGGTGGTCCTCGAGGAGGACGGCTACCACTTCGTCCGCGTGACGTTCAGCCCCGCCTCGAACGTCGGTGAGCCGGTCGACTACTACCTCCTCACCCTCTACCGCGACCACCGCACCCCCGACGACCGCGCCACGGAGGTGACGGCGCATCCGCCGTCCGTTCCCGCGGTCCCCGGTCTCGTCTCCCGGATCCGCGTCGTGCCGAGAAACCTCGCCGGCGAGATCCTGACCGACCCGTTGACGATCGAGGTGACCGGCGAGGGCGTCGGGACGATCGGCGAGGTCGAGAACCCCGCCAGCGGTG
>JBDLIY010000124.1:0-9533 GCA_039714635.1 Planctomycetota bacterium | reverse complement strand
CCGCGGAGGGCTGGGTCGGGTTCCTTGACACGAGATGCGAACATGACGCATTCTCGAATGAGGAACCAACCGGAAAGGGTCAAGTGACTTGAAAACGCTCACCCGCAGCATGCGTTCGTACGGCCTCCGGGCCCTCGCTCTCCTCCTCGCCGTCGCGCTGTTCGCGGCCTGCGACGAGGAGACACCGTCCGACAACCCGGGAGGCGCCTAGTCGAACTCGGGCGGCGCCTCGAACCTCGCTGATCACGCCGGCGACCCGTGCGGCCTGATGTCCGCCGACGACGTCCGCGCGGTCATCCCCGGTCTGCCGGCAGATGCCGAGCACTACACCGGTACGAAGACACTCAAGGTGTGCCAGTACTCCTGGCCGAGCGAGCGGAAGGCGTCGCGGGAGGTGATGGGCCGGAAGATCGAGTACGCGGTCGACAACGTCGTCTGCCTGAAGTGGATCCGCAAGGTGAAGTCGAAGGACCCCCTCGGCCGCTTCCGCAACTCCTACAAGACGATGACGCCGGAGGAGAAGGCGCAGGCGAAGGAGGCCTTCGAGCGGGCGATGGCGGCGAAGGTGGAGAGTGGCGAGGTCTCCCGCGACGGGAAGAAGATCGGCACGAGCACGACCGGCTCGATGGTCGACAGCCTGCGCTTCGACGCCGTCGACGGCGTCGGCACCGCCGCGGCCTGGGGCGGCACGAAGGACTCGATCGGCCTGAAGGTCCTCGACGTCGACTGGGAGTTCGAGGTCGTGGCGAACGTCTCCGACGACGAGACGAAGAACCGCGAGGCGGCGATCGCGCTGGCGAAGAGGATCCTCGCGAACGCGGAGTAGGCCGGCCCGGTCCTCAGTCCCAGCGCGCCACTTTCCGCTCCCCGCGGATCAGGTCGTCCCAGGTCTCCCGCGTCCGGACGACGTCGAAGAGGTCCCCGTGGACCAGGACCTCCGCGGGGCGCGGGCGGCTGTTGTAGTTGGACGACATCACCATCCCGTACGCGCCGGCGGAGAACACGGCGAGCAGGTCCCCCTCCTTCACCGGCGGCAGGCAGCGGTCCAGCGCGAAGAAGTCGCCCGTCTCGCAGATCGGCCCGACGACGTCCGCCGGCGTGCAGACCGCGGCCGCCTCCTCGCTCCCCATCGCGAACTCGCAGTTCACCGGCCACACCTCGTGGTGCGCCGAATAAAGCGACGGGCGGATCAGGTCGTTCATCGCCGCGTCGCAGATGAGGAATCGCTTGTCGCCGCTCTCCTTCACGTAGAGCACGCGCGTGACGAGGACGCCCGCGTTCCCGGCGATGAAGCGGCCCGGCTCGATCACGAGGCGGTGGCCGGACTCGAGCAGCATCGGCAGGATCACGTCGCCGTAGTCCTTCGCCGGCAGCGCCTCACAGCCCTTGTAGTAGATGCCGAAGCCGCCGCCCATGTTGATCCACTCGATCGGGTTGCCCCGGTCCCGGCACGCGGCGGCGAAGGTCAGCGTCTTCTGCATCGCCTCGGTGTAGGGCGTCACGTCCGTGATCTGGCTTCCGATGTGCGCGTGCACGCCGACCAGGCGGACGCCGTCGATCGACGGGATCTCCCCCGCCAGCTTCTCCGCCGTATCGAGGTCGATCCCGAACTTCGTCTCGGCCTTGCCCGTCGTGATGTAGCGGTGCGTCTTCGGGTCGACGTCGGGGTTGACGCGGAGGGCCACGTCCGCCGTCACGCCGCGCTCCTTCGCCACGCGCGCGATCACGCGCAGCTCCGGCTCCGACTCCACGTTGAACATCAGGATCCGCGAGTCGAGCGCGAAGCCGATGTCCTCGGCGGTCTTGCCGACGCCGGCGAAGACGATCTTGCGCGGGTGGGCGCCGGCCTGCAGCGCGCGGAACAGCTCGCCGCCGGACACGACGTCGAACCCGGCGCCGAGGTCCTTCAGCGTCTGCAGCACGGCGAGGTTCGCGTTGGCCTTCACCGAGTAGCAGATCAGCGTCTCGACGCCGCCGAAGGCGTCGCGCAGCTGGTGGAAGTGCCGCGTGATGGTGTCGCGGCTGTAGACGTACGTGGGCGTGCCGGTGCGCGTGACGATCCGCGTCAGCGGAACGTGCTCACAGTGAATCGCACCGTCTTCGACGGGGAAGTGGAAGTACTCCATGGCGCGCGGATGATAGCGCGCCGGCGCGGGAAGGCGAGGGCTCTTCCGGATGAGCCCTCAGGAAACCAGCTCGCGCTCCTGCGCCCCCAGGTCCTCCTTCAGCCGCTCCATGATCCGCGCGTGGATCTGGCAGACGCGCGATTCGGAGAGATTCAGGAAGGCGCCGATCTCCCGCATCGTCAGGTTCTCGTAGTAGTAGAGCACGAGGACCTGGCGCTCCTTCTCGTCGAGGTTCTTGCGGATCAGCTCCGCGACATCCTTCTGCTGGATGCGCTCGATGGGGTCGGTGTCGGAGTTCTCCGCGAGCAGCTCCACACGGTGGGGAGAGTCGCTGTTGTCGTTGTCGGAGTTGCCGGACAGGGAGACGAAGTTCGTGGCCATCGACTCGCGGCCGACGTGGCGGACCTCCGCCGGCTCGAGCCCGAGGCGGTCGCCCAGCTCCTGGTCGTTCGGCGAGCGGCCCAGCTCCCGCTTCAGATCCTCGCGCGCTTCCTTGAGCTTCTGGGTGCGGCTGCGAACCGGTCGCGGCACCCAGTCCTGGGCGCGGAGTTCGTCGAGGATGGAGCCGCGGACGCGGACGGAGCAGTAGGTCTCGAACTTGATGCCGCGGTGGATGTCGAACGCTTCGATGGCGCTGATCAGCCCGAAGATCCCCGCCGACCGCAGGTCGCGGATGTCCACGCGCCTCGGCAGTCGGGAGAAGATCCGATCGGAGATGTACTTGACCAGCGGCAGGTACTGGATGATGAGGCGGTTCCTCAGCGACGGGTCACCCGTCCGCTTGAAGCGCCTCCACATCTTCTCCAGTTGCCGCTCTACTTCCTGGGTCGCCTTGACCACGGTTCACCCCGTTTCGTCGGGAATCGCCCACGATCCACCAGCCGGTCGCCCGGCCCCCCAACGCGTTCAGGATGAGATGGCGAGGTCCCCCCTGCCGCCGCTCTGTCACGCGACGTGCCCGGGTCATCGGCCTCACCGTGGTGTTGTTCATGCCCTGCATGGAAATCGGTCGCAATTGTCCGGAAGGGGTGAACTCGGTCAAGGGAAAGTTTCTATATGGCGTGGGGAAACGGAAAAAACCTCCCAGATGTCGTGGTAGGCGGGCTCTCCGTAGCTGCGACTGACTCCCAGTCGCCGGCTGCGGCCGAGGTCGACTTCCGAACCGTCACCCGAGGCGCCGAGTGAAAACGACCCGGCGGTCCGGATTGCCCGTTGACCTCTCCGATCGCCTCGCCATAACCTGATGTCGGCGAATAGCCGGTGCGGGGGTGAAGGGAGCCCGCCATGCCGACATCGCCCAGATTCCTGCCGCTGGTCCTCGCCCTCCTCTTCGTCTCCACCACCGCGCGCGCGGCGGACATCTACGTCACCCCCGCGGGCGGCGGCGACGGGAGCAAGGGCAACCCCACGGATCTCCAGAGCGCCCTCGACACAGCAGCGTCGAACGGACTGCCCGACGACATCTATCTCGAGCAGGGGACTTACGACCGGGGGAGCACGCCCTGGCGCTGCGAGGTGACCGCCGGCGACGGCTCGGTCCGCCTGCTCGGCGGCTGGAGTGATTCGTTCGGCGTCCGGTCCGACGATCCTTCCCTGACCGTCCTCGACGGAAACGAGACCCACCGGGTGATCGAATTCGTGGCGAACGGCGCGACCGCGAGCGCCACGGTGGCCCTCGAGAACCTGACGGTCTCGAACGGGTACTCCGACGACGCGGTGGACGGCGCCGGGATCCGGGCCGTTGCCGTGGACGGCGGGACGCTCAGCCTCGAACTCGAAGGCTGCCGGATCCGCGACAACGACGCCGTGAACGGGGAGGGAGGCGGCGTCTTCGCCCGGTGCCGTCTCGACTTCGCCGACGTCCGCCTCCACCGAAACCGGGCCGACCTCGGCGGCGCCCTCGCCATCATCGACGTCGAGGGCGGCGACCAGACGTACGCTCCGTCGATCCGCGACTGCGTCTTCGAGGAGAACACGAGCGTCGGCGGCACGGGAGGAAGCGCGGTCTACAACGAAGTGTCACCGATCTTCGAGCGGTGCACGTTCCTGGGCCGGAGCGACCGCGGCTCCGTCGGCAACGGCAGCGCCGTCGACAACAAGGCGGGCGCGAACTTCCGGGCGTACCGCTGCACGTTCTCGAAGTTCACGACGGAGAACCGGGGCAGCGTGATCTCCCTCGTGGACTCGATGGGCGAGATCCGGAACTGTCTCTTCACGCACTGCCGGGCCGGCGCGAGCGGGACCGGGCAGGGGACGGTCGTCTCCGACATCACGATGTCCCCCCGCTGGGTCCACATCACGAACTGCACCTTCGTGGACTGCCAGTCGAGCACGTCGGAGGCGGGCGGCGGAGCGATCTACTTCCGCGAGAACAGCTTCGCCCACGTCACGAACACGATCGTCAGGGACTGCGGCACCACGCCGATCCTGAACGACAGCGCGGACTTCCCGAAGATCCAGAACTGCCTCGTGCCGGGCGGCCTGACCGGATCCGGCATGGTGGACAAGGGCGGAAACCTCGTCGCGACGGGCTCGCCGTTCGTGGCGGACAACGACTTCCGGCTCGCGACCGGCTCGATCGCCATCGACGCGGGGACGACGTCCGTCGCTTCCGTCGGCACCGAGGACCTTCTCGGAAACGGCCGGCTCTTCGACGGGGACGGCAACGGCACCGCGACGGTGGACATGGGCCCCTACGAGTTCTGCCCGGACGTGAGCTGGTCCCCCGCCGCGATCGACTTCGGCGACGTGGACCGGCTCGGGGAATCGCCGCCGGTCACGGTGACGGTCCTGAACCGTGGTCAGGCGCCTCTCGCCGTCGGCACCGTCGGCTGGAGCGGGGACGACTGGCAGGTCTTCGAGATCCGGAACGACAACGTCGGCAACACGACGATCCTCCCATACGGCAGCGCGACGTTCGACGTCGTCATGGTTCCGGCCAACAATCCGACCGCCGCCCTCGGTGACAAGACCGCGTACGCGTTCGTCAGCACGAACGACCCGGACGATATCTCCTTCTCCATCGCACTGACGGGCCGGTCGATTGAGGTGCCCCCCCCGCCGCCGAGCATCAACCCGACCGGCGGGACGCTGGGGACGCTCGTGACGATCCGGGGGAGTGACTTCGGGACGAAGAAGCCCCGCGTCTGGCTCGCGGTCGAGACCCCGACCGGCAAGGTGAAGAAGAGCAAGCTGAAGGTGGCGACCTGGAGCGACGCGGAGATCACGGCGTACGTGAAGAAGAAGACGGCGACGGGCGCGTATCCGCTGATGGTCCAGCCGAAGGAGAAGGGGGCGGAGGCCGTCGAGGTCGGCGTGTTCACGATCGCCGCGCCGGAGATCCACTCCCTCGCCGCCGCGGACGCCCGGCCCGGCACGCGGGTGACGATGAAGGGCGGCCTGTTCGGACCGAAGCAGGCGAGGGTCAAGGTCTACTTCGACTACACGGACTCGAAGGGGCGCGCGAGGAAGAAGCGCCTGAGGATCGACAAGAGCACGATGAGCTTCGAGCCGAAGAGCGGCATCAGCGAGCTCGTCTTCCTTCTCCCGAAGCTGCCGGGGGTCACCGGCGACATCCGGATCCGGAACCGGATCGGGGAGTTCACCTTCGAGGACAGCGTCACGATCGAGGGAGACTGACCTCCTTCCCGAATCCGGCAATACGGAGGCGGAACCACTTTTGCCGGATTCGTTCTGAATCCCAATCCGGCAATACGGAGGCGGAACCACTTCTGCCGGATTCGCTCTGAATCGCAGCCGGGATGCGCTCTGCGGGACGTTGTTGCGGAACCGCTGCCGATCGCCGGACGGGGTTGTGTCGCTCCCGGGCGTTGGCTACAATCCGTTCGTCTCGATGGGGGACCCAGGGATGTTGTCTTGCTCTGCCACGGCTCATGAGTCGCCTCCCGCCACCGGTCTGTCCCGACCACCGCGGGAGTACACCGCGATGCACTCGTAGCCCGGGATCGCAGGGGAATCGCGATCCGGCAAGTCCTCCTCGAGGGGAAGCGTGGTCCTCGACACAGAGAGGGGGTGGCCCGATCAAGAAACGGGATCCCCGCACACAGGGGATGGTGAGGGTAGTCGCCCGGCCCGGGCATGGACCTCGCTGGTGAGGACGCTCTGCCGGGCTCCGACTGGAGAAAGGGATTCAAGATGAAGATCGGAAATCTGCAGTTCAAGGCCTTCGCTGCGAAGAAGCCGCTGATGGTGACGCCGGACGGCGGCTTCGTCACGGTGCAGCAGGTCGCCGAAACGCCGTCTCTGGGAAGAGGATCTCTCTTCACTCTGGACGAGGGGCTCCAGGTCGACCTGGCGGTGAAGCGCTACTCGCTGGAACCGGACTTCATGCTCGGCATCGTCGGCATGGGGATCTTCTCCCGGGACGACATCATTCAGAACATCCAGGACCGGACGGACTTCGGGAAGCTCGCGACGCAGGTCGAGATGGGCTACTGCAACGAGCTCCTCGGGAGCTTCCGGAAGCGGAAGGTCCCCGTCTGGCCGAGGACGCCGAGGAAGGCCATCCCCAAGTGGCCCTGGTGGAAGCCGATCAAGAAGTGCATCCGCCTGAAGCTCAAGAACCGGGCCCTCTTCTGCGAGGACACGACGGACAACGTGACCACTCCGATCGCCAACTGGCGAATCGCGAACGTCCACCCGAAGTTCGCGAACCGGGGCTTCACGCTCGTCGCCCTGACGGGCACCGACGACGTCCGGGTCAAGTTCGTGCCTCACGCCAAGAACGGCCTGACGAAGTACATCGGCGGGGTCGGCCACGGCAACTACAACCTCTACACGGGCCACTGGGGCGACCGGATCCTGGAGATCGGGAACTACGACCCGGCCGAGGTGAAGGGGAAGGCGATGCACTTCCTCAGCTGCCGGACCGGGCGCGACCTCGGACCGGACACCGTCGCGAACGGTGCCATGGCCTACGCCGGCTACGACGAGAACTTCACTTTCGTCTGGGACAACACGGCCACGCCGGTCAACGAGTTCCTGCTGTTCGTGAAGTCGGACGCCACGTTCGACATGCAGATGGCGGCCGGAGCGACCGCGGGGCAGGCATTCGCCGCCACGGTCCAGGCATTCAACGCCGCGATCGCGATGGTACCCAACACGGCGGCAGCCTCCTGGCTCGCTTACGACCGCGACCACCTCAAGCTCCACGGCTCGGCCAACGCCACCGTCAAGCCCTACCGCTGGATCAAGATCTGCTTCCCGATCCGGCGTCTGGAGATGGAAACGGCCCTGCTCGGCGCGGGGGTGCTCGAGGACTGACTCCTCTGCCCGGCACGGAGCAATGACGTATGCTGAGCGAAGCGACACGGGGCCGTCGGCCACGGCGGGCGGCCCCGTACACCGTCGGGATCGGGATGTCCGGGCGGAAACCGGATCCACTGGCGAGAGGTGACAGAGTGGGGATGCCGAACATCGAGGGGCCGGCCCGTCGAAAGCCCCTCTGCTACGACCCGAAGCGGGCGAAGTTCATCACCTTCGATGAGATCCTCACGGGCGAGGAGCGGGTCATTCCCCTCTCGAATCTCGAACCGGGCGATCTGAAGAAACTGGTGATCCAGCGCCAGCGGACGGGGCCCGACTACACCGTTCAGACGATGAGCGGCCCGCCGATGTCGCGGGACGACGTGGTACAGGCCATCCTCGACGACGAGCCTCTCGGACACATGACGATGGAAGCCGACCTCTCCCACCTCCGCGACCTTCTCGAGCAGATCGAGGAAGCGCTGAAGTAGGCATCGGGACGGGCTCCCCTTCCAGCCGGACGGGCACCGGCGCGGACGTGGTCTACTCCCCCTCCGCGTCCCCGACCGCCTCGGTCCGCGACGCCTCGACGTACTTCATCCGCAGGTCGAAGAGCAGCCCCATCAGCACCTTCGTCTCCACGTCGGTGCGGTTGCCCTCCGTCTTCGCCTTCAGCATGTCGAGGACGTCGATCAGGTACTTCGCCGTGGAGAGGTCCGTCTCCGTCTGCTCCGTCATCGGGTTGGGCATCAGGCCCAGCGCGATGGAGGCCTGGCTGCCGAGCATCGTCACGTACATCCCGAAGTCCACCGCCGGTGTCTCCGTCATCCCTCACCTCCCTCTCCGGTCCCGACACGGTGTGTCTGCGCCGCCGCCACGAAGTTCCGGAACAGCGGGTGCGGCGCCGTCGGCTTCGAATTGAACTCGGGGTGAAACTGCACACCGACGAACCACGGGTGGTCGGCGATCTCCACGATCTCCACGAGGTCGAGATCCCGGTTCACACCCGTCGCTGTGAGGCCCGTCGCCTCCATCTGCTCGCGGTAGTGGTTGTTGTACTCGTAGCGGTGACGGTGGCGCTCCTGGATGTCCGCGACGCCGTAGGCCGACCGGGCCTTCGAGCCCTCGACGAGGGAGCAGTCGTAGTTCCCGAGGCGCATCGTGCCGCCGAGGTCCGTGATCGTGCGCTGCTCCTCGAGGAGCGAGATGACCGGGTGCGGGCTCTCCTTGCGGAACTCCGTCGAGTGCGCGGCATCGAGCCCGGCCAGGTTCCGCGCGCCCTCGATCGTCGCGCACTGCATGCCGAGGCAGATGCCGAAGAACGGGATCGAGTTCTCCCGCGCCCAGCGGATCGCCTCGATCTTGCCCTCGATGCCGCGCTCGCCGAACCCGCCGGGGACGAGCAGCCCGTCCACGCCCTCCAGGAGCGGCTCCGCCCCGCGCGACTCGATGTCCTCCGACGAGATCTTCCGGAACTTCACCGTGACGCGACTCGACATGCCGCCGTGGGAGAGCGCCTCGTAGATCGACTTGTAGGCGTCGTGCAGGGCGATGTACTTGCCGACGACCGCGATCTCGACCTCGTCCGTCGTCGTCTTGATGACCTCGACGAGTTCCTGCCAGTCCGAGAGGTCCGGCTCCTTCTCCGCGTCGAGGCCGAGCTGTTTCAGGATCAGGTCGTCCAGGCCCTCCTCGTGGAGGACGCCGGGCACCTCGTAGATGGAGTGCTCGACGTCCTTCTCGTCGATGACCGCGTGGACCGGCACGTTGCAGAAGAGGCTGATCTTCTCGCGGTTGCCGTCGGAGAGGGCCAGCGACGAGCGGCAGATGAGCACGTCGGGCTGGATCCCGATCTCGCGGAGCTTCGCGACGGAGTGCTGGGTCGGCTTCGTCTTCACCTCGCCCGACGTCCGCAGGAACGGCAGGAGGGTGAGGTGGATGAACATCGCGTTGTCGCGGCCCTCGGTGAGGCCCATCTGCCGGATGGCCTCGAGGAAGGGCAGCCCTTCGATGTCGCCGACGGTGCCGCCGAGTTCGCAGATGACGACGTCGGACTCGGGGTCGACGCGGCGGATGCACTGTTTGATGGCGTTCGTGATGTGCGGGACGACCTGGATGCAGGCGCCGAGGTAGTCGCCGCGG
>JBDLIY010000123.1:0-9539 GCA_039714635.1 Planctomycetota bacterium | reverse complement strand
CTGATCATCCAGATCCCCTGTCTGAACGAGGAGGCGACCCTCCCGGCCGTGATCCGGGATCTCCCGGACGCGGTGGAGGGCTTCGACGTCGTCGAGACCCTCGTCGTGGACGACGGCAGCACCGACCGGACCGTCGCCGTCGCGAAGGAGTGCGGCGTCCATCACGTGGCCTCGCTGCCGGGCAACAAGGGCCTGGCCCGGGCGTTCTCCTCCGGCCTCGAGGTCGCCCTCCGCCTCGGCGCCGACGTCGTCGTCAATACGGACGGCGACAACCAGTATCGCGGGGACGACGTGGTGAAGCTCACGCGGCCGATCCTCGACGGGCGCGCCGACATCGTCATCGGCGACCGCGACACGAAGAGCATCGGCCACTTCTCCTGGACGAAGAAGCGGCTCCAGTCGCTGGGGTCGCTCGTGGTACGGCGCTTCTCCGGCACCCGCGTGCCCGACGCCACGAGCGGCTTCCGCGCCATCACGCGCGAGGCCGCCCTCCACCTGAACATCCTCTCTCCCTTCACCTACACGCTGGAGTCCATCATCCAGGGCGGCACGAAGGGGTTCCGGATCGAGTCGGTCCCGATCCGGACGAACGAGAAGACGCGCGAGTCCCGCCTGATGAAGAGCACGGCCGGCTTCGTGCTCCGCTCCGCTTCGACCATCCTCCGGATCTCGGCGCTCTACAAGCCGTTCCGGTTCTTCTGCGGCCTGGGCGTCGCCGCGCTACTGGGCGGCACGCTGCTCGGCCTGCGGTTCCTCTGGTTCTTCCTTCACGGCGACGGCGACGGTCACGTCCAGTCCCTCATCCTGGCCGCGGTCCTGTTGCTCATGGGCTTCGTGACGATCGTCCTGGCCGTGCTGGCGGACCTCGTCGCGGTGAACCGGCGCCTGTCGGAGGACGTGCTCTACCGGCTCCGGCGGATGGAACTCGACTCCGGCGACGGACCGGCGCACGAGGTGCGCGGAGTGCGCGTCTGGAGCAGGGGGAAGCCTGGCCAGTAGACAGGATGTCGGGCGCCGTCGTTCCTGCCGGGGATCCCGTTCCTCCGACAGCCTGTCTAGTCGAGGTCGATCCTCAGCGGGAGACCTTCGCGGCGGAAGCCCTCGTCGAACGCCTCCTCGAAGTCGAAGGCGTCACGGAAGTCCGCCATCGAGTCGGCCTCGTTCTTCATGAGGAGATCCGCGGAGACGAGGTTGAAGACGAGCTGTCCGATGTCCTCGGTGCTCGTGATGCCCCACTCGTAGAAAACGGTGCGGGCCAGGAAGCCGAACACCTCCAGCGCGTACTGCTTCGTCCCGTCGAGAAGCTCGCGCCCCGAGACGTGCCGCCGGATGTTCAGGTTGTGCAGCGTGTACTCGAGCGCCTCGAAGATGAAGTAGTAGGCCTGCGGCGCGAAGCGGGGATCCCGCCGCACGATATCGCGGATGCCTTCTTCCAGCTTCATATCGGACATGACGCCACCCGGAGGGGTCGCCCCCCTGTCAAACCGGAAACCACGGCTGTGATTTCCTCTGAGTATCCTTTCGGACAAACAGGCCCCGCGGTTTAGCGGGGACCGGGTCCGGATCTTCGCTCACAACGGGCTGAACTCACAAGCCCGTATCCACACTCGCTTTACAGGATACCACGGGCATGGATATTTCGAGACATTCTCAGCGAAGAATGGGCCGGATCCGGATGACGACGGAACGGAGCGTGATCCGGGGATCCACGTTCAGGTCGATGCGTTCCAGGGCCTCCGTCAGGGGCCCGAGAGCCGCGGACGCACGCTCCGGATCCCGGGTTTCGGCGCCGCCGTCCAGGTAGCGCGCGCGGATCTCGTCCACGAGCATCAGGAGGATCTCGCGGACCCGGCCTCGCAGATCCCCGGCTTCTCCCGTCGCGGCAAAAAGCGCGTCCGCGAGGTCGACGGGATCCGTCTCCGCCGAGGAGGCCACGGCGCGGTGGATCGCACGCCCCGATTCCGGGAAACCCAGCTCGAGGAGCCGTAGCGCCCGGCCGGGCGAACCGGCGGCGCGCTCGGTGAGGTCCGGGAGGAGTTCCGGATCGATGTCCCCGCGCGACGAGAGGATGTCCGTCACGATCGCCCGCGGCAGGGGACGGAATCTCACGGGCTGGCAGCGCGAGCGGATCGTCGCCGGGAGGGCGTCCCGGTTCGGCGTCACCAGAACGATCGTCGTCCCCGGCGGAGGCTCCTCCAGCGTCTTGAGGAGCGCGTTGTGCACTTCGACGTTCGTGCGTTCGACCTCGTCGATGACCACGACCGTGGAGTCGCCTTCCATCGGGCGCAGCGCGAGGCTCGCCGCGAGTTCGTGGACCTGGTCGATGACGATCATCGTCTTCTTCGCCCGCCGCTCGAGCACGATCAGCCCCGGGTGGCTGCCGGCCCGGGAGCGCCGGCACGCAGGACACTCGCCGCAGGCCGCGGCGATCCGCCGGTCGGAGCAGAGGACCGCGCGCGCGAACGCCATCGCCGCCGTCCGCTTGCCGACACCGTCCGGGCCGTAGAAGAGGTAGGCCGACGCCACCCGCTCCTTCACCAGGGCTTCCTTCAGGAGCCCGATCGCGGCGTCCTGGCCGAGGATCGCGTCAAAGGACATCGAGGACCGCCTCCCGGATCGCGCTCTCCACTTCGTCCGGCGTACCGGGTGGAATGAGTCGCGAATTCAACCGGCCTTCTTCCGCGATCCGGCGATAGCCTGCCCGGACCGCCTCGTGAAACGAGAGAGAACGCGACTCAAATCCATCGGGATCCGCGCCGACGCGCGCAAGTCCCGTCTCCGCCTCCACGTCGAGAATGAGAGTCAGATGCGGACTCATTCCTCCGGATGCGTACTCACCCATGCTCCAGATGGCGTCGGGATCGATCCCCCCGGCGTACCCCTGGTAGCAGACGGTCGACGTGAGCCAGCGCTCGCAGACGACGATGGCTCCCCGTTCCAGGTCGGGCCGGATCCTCTCCGCGATCAACTGGGCCCGGGCCGCCATGAACAGAAGGCTCTCGGTGATCGGCGCGAGTTCCTCGTGGGCACGATCGAGGAGGATCTCCCGGACCTTTTCGCCGACGCGGGTGGCGCCGGGGTCGCGAACGTGCACGACTTCGCGCCCCCCCCTCGCCGGACAAGTCGCCAGCCACTCCGCCAACCGGGCCGCCTGGGTCGATTTGCCGCAGCCGTCCGGCCCGTCGAGCACCAGAAACCGTCCCGCCCCGCGCTCCGCCATCCTGGGTCCGTTTGCCACTGTGGATATCCTGTTGATAAGGGGAGCCGGTCTCCCCCGGAAGTCCTATCACTATGTCCTGCGGTGACTTGTGTCAAGACGCCACAAATCTGAGCCAACCTGGCGCGTTGCAGGTAACGCCTGTCACCTCAATGACTTACATCCTGATAACGTTCGCTATCAAAGAACGCCACCGTGGGGATTTACTGGCTCTGAGCCGGTTCGAAAGCTCGCGAAACGCCTCCTTTCCAGAATTCCACACCACTGTGGATAACCTTGATCCCCCGAAAGGCCCGAAATCAACGCCTTCGACGCCGTGCCTCCCCCGGAAGCCACGAAAACCGGGCCCTCCCGGGCGCTCTCGCCGCGGAAGCCTTGTGCCCGTAGGACTCATTTCCCCCGGAGCCGCTCGAGGAGTTCTTTCGCGGGCTCGCATTCCGGGTCGATCTCCAGCGCGGCCTCGGCGTGGAACTTCGCGTCCGCGGTCCGGCCGAGCAGCCTCAGGGTCTCTCCCAGGTCCGCCCGCACGCCGGCCTCGACCCCTTTCGCCACGCCGAGTTCCAGGGCGACCTCGTACTCCATGGCCGCTTCCTCGTGCCGCTTCACGCGTGACAGCGCCCCCGCCAGGCGCGCGTGCACGGTGAAGCCCGTGTCCTCGTCCATCGCGAGCGGGTAGATGCGCACGACCTGCGTCAGGATCTCCGCGAGCTTCGCCCAGTCTTCCGTCTCCTCGTAGTACGACGAGAGTTCCAGCCGGATCCGGATGTCCGTGTTCAGCAGGCGCGCGAGGCTCTCCTTCGCGAGGATCATGGCCGGCAGATCGCCCTCGCCCTTCTTCATGCGCACGAGCGCGGCCCAGGCGCCGGGGCTCCTCGGGAAGGCGTCCCGCGCCGCCTCGTAGTGCGCGATCGCCGCCTCGAACTCGTTCTCTTCCTCGGCCGACTTCGCCAGGTGCATCCGCGTGTCGTGGTCGTCCCCGCCGGCCTCCAGGTACTTCCCGTACCAGTTCTCCGCATGGTCGGCCCGGCCGCTCTTCATGGCCAGCCGGCCCCGCAGCGCGAGGACGTCCGGCCGCGCCGGTTCGACATCCATCGCCTTCCCGAGCCAGGCCATCGCGTCCACGTCCTTGTCCCTCTGGTAGTACGCCCACGCGATCTTCGCCAGCGCCGCGGCGTCCTTCGGATGGTCCGCCACGCGTTCCCGCAGCTTCACCAGCCCCTTGCGCGAGATGCGAGGGATCAGCCGGTACTTCCCGACGTACTTCCCGACCCACTTCCGGAAACGCTCGTCGTACTCGTTGGCCGTGACCCCGAGCACCTCGGAGAGGACCTGCGCCGTCTGCCGGTCCTTCCCGTACGCCTCGAGCATCTCGAGGATCTTCGGAAACCCGAACTCCTCGACGATGAACTCGCACATCATCCCGCCGAGGTAGTAGGCGAACATCACGTCGCGCCCGCGGAAGGTGCGATTGAATTTCAGGATCGGGTAGATCTCGCCGGCCGACCACCGGTCGAAGAGGACGCGGTCCATGTCGCGCTCCCACCAGTCCGCGAACTGCCGCTCCTCGTAGACGGAGAGCCCCTCCGTGAACCAGCGGGGCACGCGTCCCTTCGAGAGCTGGAGCGTCACGACGTGGGCGAACTCGTGGTGTGCCGTCGAGGCCCAGCCGAACTCCCCCGGCTTCCGCGCCGACGGCGAGTCGAGCGTGATGACCTTCCCGAAGCACGCCCCCAGCGCACCGATCCCCGGCAGGCCGATCGTCCGCGCGGCGAAGTCCTGGTGGTTGTGGAAGACCTCCGTGAGGATCGGCCCCTCCGGCTCGAACTCGTAGCGCTTCGTGAGCGTGTCCCAGGACAGTTCCATGAACCGGTGGTAGTAGCGGGAGAGGATCGTGTTCTCCCCCACGTGGATCTTGTAGCGGAAGTTCGGAGACCGGCTCTCCGCGAACTCCTCGAGGTGGCCGAGCACCTCGATCATGTTGTGCCGGAACGCTTCCTTGTAGTGCCCTCCCGGATCGAGGGACCGCGACTTCTTCAGCGCCGCGAGGGCCTCCTCCTCCTTCGCCCGGTGGACGAGATTCCGGCCCACCATCCACCACGCCAGGAAGTCCTCGGCATCGACCTCGACCGCCTTCTTCGCCCACTCGCAGGCCTCCTCGAACCGGCGCTGCTGTTCGAGGACCCCGGCGAGATCACGGTAGACGCGGCTGAACTTCGGGTTCGTCGCCAGCAGCTTCTTCGCGTCCGCGTCGAAGCCCTTCCGGTCTCCCTTCAGGAAGCGGATGGTCGCCTTCAGCCCGGCGGCGGGCCGGCGGTTCGGGTTGACCGAGAGCACGGCGTCGAGGTGTCTCTCCGCGTCCGCGAACTGCCGGTCGCCGATGCGGACGGTGGCGATGAACTCGTGCGCCTCCGCGAACGAGGGGTTCGAGGCCAGCGCCTCCTCGCAGCGGGCGACGCCGCCCGCCGAATCCCACTCGAAGTCCAGTTGACGCGCGTGCCAGTAGAGAGCCGGCGGGTACCGCGGGTTCTTCGCGAGCGCCCGCAGCAGTTCCTTCTTCGCCGACTTGTCCTGGTAGACCGCGAGGTAGATCTCCGCCTTCACCGCGTAGGCCGGCAGGTAGCCCTCGTCGATCCCCCGGATCCCCTTCACGCCGGTCACGGAGTCGAGGATCTTCATCGCCGGGCCGAACTCCATCTGAACGTCCGGCATCAGCTCGGTCAGGCGGAGCGAAGCGAGCGCGACGAGCGTGAGCGCCTCGGCGTCCTTCAGGTCGTTCATCGCGTGGTAGTCGAAGAACCAGGCGAAGCCCTCGGCCGCCTCCTCCCGCTTCCCCGCCTCACGCAGCATCGTCGCCGCGAGGAACCTCGCGCGCGGGCGCTCGGGATCGGCCTCGATCACCGCGTCGACGATCTTCGTCGCCTCGGCGGTCTTCCCCCGGAGCCACAGGCTCTCGGCCCGGAGCGTGCGGCAACGAAGGTCCTCCCCCGCCGCGGTCGCGACCCGGCCGGCCTCCTCGTACCTCCCGGTCTCGAGAAGCAACTCCGCGTGTTCCGCCGCGACTTCGGGGTCGGCCTTCGACTCCGCCCGGCCGAGGACCGCGAGGGCGTCCGTGTAGCGCCCCTTCCCCCGGAGTTCCCGGGCGCGATCGGCGATCTCCCCGTCATCCGCCGCGAGGGCGGACGGGGCGAGGACGAGGAAGACGACAAGGGTGATCCAATACGTTCGCTGGTGCATGTTCATGGCTCTCCGAACCGTCATTCTAGGGGCTCCGGCCCCAGGCGGCGGACTTTCCGGGCCGGACGGGATCCCTTGGGAGCGATCCGGGCCGGAACATAGACTTCTCCCCGGTTCATACGATGCGACCACCGGCCGCGCGGGAGGATTCTTGGGCTACGACGTTCGAATCGGCGGGCAGGCGTTCCCCCTCGAACTGGTCATCGCCTGCATCGTCTTCCTCGGCTTCTGCCTGCTCGCCCTCCGGCTGCGGACCCTCCTCTTCCTGACGATCGTCGCCCTGTTCCTCCCGTCGCTCGCCCTCGGCGAAGTCGTGAAGATCGCCCGTCTTCTCCGCTGGGCCTTTCTCGTCGCCATCGTCGCCAAGGGCCTCACCACGAACTTCCGCCTGGGCTTCCTGCCCCGCCCCTGGACCACGGGGCACCGGCTCGTCCTGGCCCTGTCCGTGCTCGTCCTCGCGTCGTACTCCTGGTCCATCTCGCCCGGCTGGACCTTCCGTCACGGCACGATGATGATCGTGCTGTGGGTCGGCGTGTACGTGATGCTCTGGAACTCCTGGGACTCCGAAGAGCGGATCACGACCGTCTGCACGATCCTCTTCCTCGTCGCGTCGCTGCTCTTCGTCACCGAGTTCCTCTACCTGCTGTTCAACTTCGAAGGCGTCGGGCCCGGACGGTACGCGGGCGTCTTCCTCAATCCCAACGGCCTGGGCACCGCGGTGGCGTTCCTCGGCCCCTTCGTCTACTGGAAGCTCCGGACCACGGAGAATCCGGGCGTGCGGGCGCTGGGCCGGTTCGTAGCCCTGGTCATGCTCGTCAGCCTCTTCCAGTCCGGGTCGCGGTCCGGATTCCTCGGCGCCCTCGTCTGCATGGGCGTGATGTTCTCGTACGCCGGACGGGCGCGGCTCGCCCTCGTCGCGGGCGTCGTCCTCGTCCCCCTGCTCCTGCTGCTCGTCTTCAGCCCCCGCCTGGACCCCACGATCCTCGACGACACCCGTCTCGTCCGCGCGGAGAGCCTGAGCCACCTGTCCGACCGGCTGCCCATGTGGGAGAAGGGCTTCGACTACTTCCTCCGGCGGCCGTTGCTCGGCCACGGGTTCGGCATGAACCGCTTCGTCGAGTTCGGACGGGCGAACGAGGAACTCTTCCACAGCCTGAACCGCACCCGCGGCTCCAACTATCACAACACCCACCTCATGCTGGCCCTGGACCTCGGCCTGGTGGGAGTCGCCCTGCTCTGGGCGTTCATCGCGTACGTCCTCAAGCGCGGAGTCGAAATCTACCGATCCCCGCGGCGCGGACCGATCGAGACGGCCGGCGTCGCGTTCCTGGCCGCGTTCCTCGCCCTCGTCGGGGACAGCTTCGTCCACGGCTGGATGTTCTCCCCGGGAAGCTCGCCGGCCATCGTCTTCTGGCTGGTCGCGGCGTGCGTCCTCCGCACGTGGTCCTTCAGCGCGGCGGCGGAGACGGCGGAGGCGGAACAGCGCGAGGAAGCGCCGGCCGTCGAACTCGCCGCTACGTGACCGGCCCGCCCCCCCGGAGATCGAGGTTCCGCAGGCGTTCCGCCGCGATCCCGCACTGCTCCTTCGACGGGACGAGCGCGAGACGCACGTATCCTTCGCCGGGATTCCCGCCGTCCGCCTCCGAACTGATCCAGGGCCCCGGCGTGACCACGATGCCCACCTCGGGGGCGAGCAGGCGCTTCGCGAACTCGACGGCCCCCATGCCCTCCGGCACGCGCTGCCAGATGTAGAGCGTGGACGGCGGCGTGCAGTCCGGAAGGCCCAGGTCCCGGAAGGCCTTGACGAGCAGATCGCGCTTCTCGCGGTACTCGTCGCGGAACTCTCCCACATGCGTCTCGTCGGACAGCGCGGCGATCGCGGCGTCCTGCACGAAGGTCGGGGTCCCCGAGTCGATGTTCGTCTTGACCTTCCGGAAGATGCCGACCACCTCCGGATCGCCGGCGACCCAGCCCACGCGGTAACCGGTCATGGCGGAGCGCTTCGAGAGGGAGAAGACCGAGACGACGTTCGTCAGGCCGCACTCGAGCGCGGAGTGCGGCGGCTCGTCGAACCAGATCTCGCTGTAGGCCTCGTCCGAGGCGAGCACGACGGCGTGCTCCCGGCACCAGGCGGCCGCCTCCTCGAAGAACGAGAGCGGCGCGAGAGTGCCCGTGGGGCTGTTCGGGTAGCAGATCCACAGCACGCGGGCGCGCTCCGCCACGTCGGCGGGGATGGCGTCGAGGTCCGGCAGGAATCCGTTCTCCGCCGTCAGCGGGTAGGGCCGGTGCTCCCCTCCCGCGAAGAGCGCCCCGCGCTCGTAGGGCGGGTAGCCCGGATTCGGGCCGAGAACGAGGTCGCCCGGATCCACGAGGCCCGCGTGCAGGTGGAACACCGCCTCCTTCGATCCGACGGTCGAGGAGATGCACTCGCCCGGGTCCACGCGCACCCCGAACCGACGCTCCATCCACGCGGAACACGCGGTCCGATACTCGAGGCTGCCGATGTAGGACGGGTAACCGGACGAGGCCCGCTCGTCCACGGCGGTCTTCAACGCTTCCCGGATCACCGCCGGAGTCGGCACGGTGGGATCCCCCACTCCGAAGTCGATCGGGGTGACGCCCTGCTCCCGGAGGTTCTCGACCAGGCGATCGACCTCCGCGAAGGCGTAGCTCCCGATCCCGCTGACGCGTCGACTCGGTACGATGCTCATCCATCTCCTCCATACTGCGCCAGCGTCTCCCGGGCCCGGTCCGCGACGGACCGCCGCAACTCCTCCGGTTCCAGCACCGTGGCCCGGCCACCCCACAGGAGCAGCTCGCTCTCGAGCCAGAACCGGCCCGACGTCCGGACGGTGGCGATCGCCGCCCCGTCTTCGTCCTCTTCGATCTCCGTCGCGGGGAAGAACTCCCGCGCCCACCGGGAGGCGTCGTGATCGAACCGGATCCGCGCCGTCATCCGCGGCGACTCCGGCATCGGGACCGCCTCCGCGAGGAACGTGGCGACCTCGAAGTCCGCCGGGATCTCGTACTCACTAGAGCAGCCCGTCACGGTGCGCATCCGGTCCGTGCGGAGCGTGACGACGCGCCC
>JBDLIY010000122.1:0-9577 GCA_039714635.1 Planctomycetota bacterium | reverse complement strand
CTCCGCGCGCACGAGCATCAGCAGCGACGCGATCAGGATCAGGAGCAGGCCGGGGACCGGGCCCTTCGCACCGCCGTGGCCGGAGGTGCCGGCCAGGATGACGACGAAGCCGCCGACGATGACGAGGATCCCGAACAGGCCGGACAGCGTGTCCGGGGCCAGTCCGCCGGACCGCTGCAGCAGCGTGGCCGCCACCGCGATCACACCCATGGCCGCCATGTTCAACAGGCCGCCCGGCAGCCGCTTGAGAAGCACCAGGACGACGCCCGCCGCCGCCGTGATCAGCACCGCCGTCTCCGCCGGGCCGGTCATCCGGTGCGCGAAGTAGAGGCCGATCGCCGTGGCGCCGATCCCGAACAGCGCGGGGCCGAACAGGTCGGTCCACCGCGTCGCGGGCGAGGTCGATGATGTGGCCTCTGTCTCGGTCGAGGCCTCCTCCTGCACCCGCCGGTACCAGCGGTAGTAGCAGATGAACTCGAAGAGCGAACCGACGAGGAGCACCGCGATCCAGCCGGTCATTCCGCCGCCGGCCATGCCCGTGAGCGCCTGCCACTTGCCCCAGAAGCCCGGGAACGGCGGCAGGCCGGTGATGGCCAGAATGGCGATGACGAGCAGCAGCCGGGCGGGGCCGCGCGAGAACGCGCCGGTCCAGCCTTCGAGAGTCCGGCTCTTCACCGCGCCGGCCAGCCAGAGCAGCGCGGGCTTGGCGAGCGTGTGGTTGATCAGGAGGAGCGCCGCCGCCAGGGGCGGAACGGTCCCGGCCCTCACCAGGGGGATGAGGAAGACGAGCAGGCCGATCTGGGCGCTGGAGCTGTAGCCCAGCATGCGCCGCGGCCGGTCCTGCATCGTGGCGAGGAGGTTGCCGCCCACGAAGGTGAGCATGCCGAGGACCATCATCGCGCCGTACCAGGTGTCGGGGAACAGGGCGCTCACCTTGAAGAAGGCGAAGAGTACGCCGTTCACCGTGGCGCCCGTCACGAGGGCCATCACCGCGGGCTCCGCTCCGTCGTAGAGGTCGAGGGCGGGGCCGTTCACCGGGATGAGCTTCAGCTCGATGGCGAAGCCGGCGAGCAGGAAGGTCAGAACGATTCCCATCGCGGCGGCCGGCGCCGCGGCCGCGAGGGCCGGCATCTCGGCGAGGGAGAGCGTGCCGGTCAGCTTGTAGAGGAACGCGATGGCGATGAGCAGGAACGCGCTGGCCGCCGCGCCGATGAGCATGTACTTGAAGCCCGCCTCCAGCGCGCGGTCCTCCCGGCCGAACGCCACCATCGCGGCGGTCCCGATGGCGGAGATCTCCAGGAAGACGAAGAGGTTGAAGAGGTCGCGCGTCATGAACAGGCCGATCGCGCCCACGAGCACGAGCAGTTGAAGCAGGCCCGAGCGGCCGTGCGTCTCCTCATCCTCCCGCGGCGTCAGGGCCACGAGGGACGCGAGCGCCGTCAGACCGGCCAGCGCGCACAGGACGGCCTCGGGGAGGCCGAACGAGAGGCCGATGCCGACGGGAGCGGCCCAGCCGCCCGTGGTGACGTCGACGGTCGTGACGCTTCCGTCGAGAAGTCCCGGCAGCCACGACGCCGCGGCCGCGGTGACGAACAGGACGGTGGCGCCGTGGACGGTGACCGCCACCGGGCGGCCCAGGCGGCCGAACAGCGGCAGCAGGAACGCGACCGCGAGGGGAACCGCGATGAGCAGGATGGGGTCTACCACTTGAGCCTCCCGATCTCACCGATGTCCAGCGTGCCCCGCCGGGCGTAGAGGCGGACCACGTAGGCGAGCATCAGGGCCGTCACGCCGACGCCGATGACGATGGCGGTGAGGACCAGGGCCTGGGGGATGGGGTCCAGCATCAGCGCCGACGGATCCGCCAGGTACTTCTCGTCGTCGAGGATCGGCGCGACCCGGTCCGGGTGGCTGCCCAGCGCCGCGATCAGCAGGTGCAGGCCGGTGTCCACCAGGGAGAAGCCGAGCACCATCTTCAACAGGTTCCGCCGGACGAGCACGGCCGCCAGGCCGATGAGGATCAGCAGGATCGCCGTCCCGAGGTAGAGGGTCGCGGGGGTGAGCTCGCTCATGACTCGCTCCCCTCGGCTTCGGCGCCGCGGCCCGTGTCCATCAGGGCGTCCAGCAGCGCGGACAGCTCGGTGCCGACCTTCAGGCCCACCAGCGTGTAGATGATCGGGATGAGACCGGCCGAGAAGAGCCGGTTCCAGTCGCCCAGCGGCACCACGCCCCGGTTGGCGAGGAACGACCCGCCGAACGCCAGGCCGAGGAGGCCCACCAGGACGTAGCCGAAGCCCGCCATGGACTCCAGCCAGCCCATGAAACCGTGGGGCAGGTGCAGGTCGCGGTTCGCCAGCAGGAGCAGCAGCACCGCCGAGGCGACGACCGCCCCGCCCTGGAAACCGCCGCCGGGGGAGAGGTGGCCGTGGACGAAGATGTAGACCCCGAACAGGACCATCGGGGCGAACAGGAGGCGCGCGCCGGTCTGGAGGAACTCGCTCGCGGGACGCGGCCGCGCCGGGCGTCGGCCCTCGCGGCGGCGCAGGACGAACCCCGCGCCGGCCACGGAGAGGAACAGCACCGTGACCTCGCCCAGGGTGTCGAACCCGCGGTAGTTGACGATGACGCTCGTCACCAGGTTGGCGCCGCGGTTGTCCGCGACTCCTTCGGTGATGTAGCGGGTGGCCACCGGCCCGGGCTCGCCGGCCTGGCCGTGGGGGACCAGGTCGAGAAGCAGCCAGCCGACGACCGCCAGGAGGATCAGGGAGACGAGCTGTTTCATCGTTCCTCCTCCCCGGTGCGCCGCACGGCGATCAGGAAGATGACGGTGGACAGCCCCGCGCCGATGGACGCCTCGGTCATCGCCACGTCCGGCGCGCCCATGCGCAGGAAGAGGATGCTGACCATGAGGCTGACCACGCCGACGAGGACCGCCGCGGCCACGAGGTTCCGCATCAGCACGGCGGTGACCCCGGCCAGGATCATGAGCACGCAGACGAGGACGTCGAGGACGATCATTCGGTCACCTCCCCGGGCTCCGCAACCTCCGCCGCCTCGTCCCCGTCCGGTTTCCCGGCCAGGGCGTCCGTCACGGAGCCGGCCGCCAGGGGAAGCCCGGCCCGGTGCGCCGCGCGCGCCAGGGCGTGGCTGGAGAGCGGGTTCGTGATCAGCACGAACAGCACGATCAGGAGGATCTTCGGCCACCAGGAGGGGGCGAGGAGCGCCAGGCCGGCCAACGTGAGCACGTTGCCGAGCGTGGTCGCCTTCGTCCCCGCCTGCATGCGGTTGTACAGGTCGGGCATCCGCACGATGCCCAGGGCACCCAGGAAGAGGAACGCCGATCCGGTCAGGACCAGCAGGGCGCCGGCGAGTTCGAGGGCCGCCATCCTCTATATCCCCCGGTCGTAGTAGCGGGCCAGGGAGACGACACCCAGGAACGCAAGGATGCCGTACACCAGGGCCACGTCGAGGTAGATGGCGCGCCCGGAGACCACCGCCAGGGCCACCATCAGGGGCATGGTGATCAATGTCAGGACATCCAGCGCGACCGCGCGGCTCGGGATGTCGGGCCCCTTGAGCAGGCGGAACACGGCCAGCACCATGCCCGCCCCTCCGAGGACCATCGCGGCGATGAGAACCTGATCAGCCAAAGATGACCTCCAGGTATTTCTCGAAGCCGGCCGCGATCTCTTTCGAAGCCGCTTCGGAGTCCTGTGCGTGCACGTCGATCCAGTGGATGTAGAGGTCGTCGCCCTCGACTTCCACGGTCAGGGTCCCGGGCGTGAGCGTGATGCTGTTCGCCAGGATCATGCGCGCCACGGGATGCTTCAGGCGCGTCTGGATCCGGACGATGCCCGGGTTGATGTCGAGGCGGGGTTTCACGACCCGCCGCGCCACGTCCAGGTTGGCCCGGACGATGGCCCAGAGCATGTAGGGGATGTAGGCGAGGGCCGCGAACAGGCGCTTCGGATGGAGGAGCTTCACGTCCTCGAGCAGGCAGGGCTGCCCCCAGCGCAGGAGGGTCACGAGCGCGGCGGCCGCGGCCCCCGCGATCATCTCCTGCGGGTCGAGGCTCCCGGCCAGCGCGAGCCAGAACACCCACAACAGAACGGCGACGAAGCCGAACACGACGATCCGTTTCATGCCCACTCCTCCCGGGCATCCGGACGAACCGTAAGGTGCGGTTTATCGGGGTCCCGGAATACTGAAGTTGCGCATTATAGTGAAATGCAGTCGCAGGGCTTTCAGATCCTGAAGGGCGACTGATTCGCATTTCCCATAAAGCCCCGCCGCCGGGGAGGGCGGTGGCCGGGTCGTGAATCGAAGAGGGCGCGGCCCTTTTCGACCGCGCCCTCCCGGTGCTTCGTGACAGTCCGCCGCGTCAGTCGACCGGGTCGACTTCGGCGGGCGTCTCCTCGCCCCCCGTCTTGTACTTGTTCCCGGTGAACTCGTCGTAGTACCCGTCGCTCGTGACGTCGAGCCGGTTGCCGGAGAACTTCGAGCCGGTGACGACCGTTTTGAAGCCGAAGTTCTCGATCCCCTCGCCGTCGTTGGCCTTCGCGGTGCAGCCCTCGATCCGGTTGCCCACGTATTCGGAGCCCACCTCGAAGCCGTCGTCGGTGCAACCCTGCGCGACGCATTTCTCGATCACGTTGTCGTCGCCGCGGATCTGGAAACCGTCGCTGTCGATGTCGATGGCCTTGTTGCCGGAGAGGAAGTTGTTGCTGCCACTCACGTAGAAGCCGGCGTCGTCCTCGCTGCCGGAGCGCAGGGCCACGTTTCCGATGATCCGGATCCCGTCGCCCGAGATGTTGAAGGCGTCCTCGACGACGTCCTGGACCTTGTTCCGCTCGACCACGGCCGTCCCTTCGCCCGTGGCGCTGCCATTGACGTAGATGCCGTCCTCGTCGTCGATGCAGTGGGACACCTTGTTGCCGGTCACGGTGAAGTCGTCGCCCGAGACGTAGATGCCGCGGCCTTCGGAGCCGAGAACGACGTTCCGGTCGACGGTCGCCCCGTCGCCGGAGATATCGATGCCCTCGTCATAGGTGTAGGAGATCTTGTTCCGCGCCACGAAGGCGTCCTCTCCGCTGACCTCCACCCCGGAGCCGTCGGCGTTCCAGCAGGTGTTCTTCTCGACCCGGGCCCGGTCGCCGGAGACGTAGATGGCGTCGTCGTCCTCGATCACGTTCACCTGGTTGCCGGCCACCACGGCGTCGTCGCCGGAGACGTAGATCCCGCCGTCGCCACCGTTCCCGATCTTGTTCTTGGACACCAGGGCGCCGGGACCGGTGATGTTGACGGCATCATTGTCCATGCCGGTCATCGTGCACTTCTCCACCCGGGCGTCATCTCCGGTGACCTGGACCGGGTTGTCGCCCGAGTTGATGAACGTGCACTTCGTGATCACCGCGCGGTGACCGGTGATGTAGACCTGGTCTTCGCCGTGGCGGAACCGGAAGCCCTGCACCACGATGTCGTCACCCGTGGCGTTCAGGCAGGTGCCGTACAGGCCGTCGATGATCCCGTCCCAGACGGCCTTCTTTCCGATGAACTGGATGTCGCTTTTCGCGACGACCACGATTTCGTGATAAGTGCCCTTCGAGACGACGATCTTGTCGCCGGGCTCCGCGGCGTCCGCCGCTGCCTGGATCGTCTCGTAGTCCTTCGGGACCTTCAGGGTGGCCGCTGTGGCCGGCGCTGCCAGTACGACCGCCACGAGCGCGGCCATGACGAGGGTGCTCAAACGCATCTTCTCTCCTCCATGCAGTTCGAATGATGCTGTCGGTGATTCCGCCCATACAACCCTTCGATCATTACCAGAGGGGCCGGTCGGAAACAACTCCCTCCCCGAACGGCTCCTTACGCCTGCGCGTTCCATACGGCCGTGCGTCGTCGTAGAATTCGCCCTGTGCTCTTCTCCTTCCTCGACAAGGCCGCGCGGCTCCGCCCGGACCGGATCGCCGTCGTCGCCCCCGGCGTCCGGTGGACGTACTCGGAACTCCACCACCGCTCGCTCCGCCTCGCGCGCGCGTTCCTCGATCTCTCCCTCGAGCCCGGGGATCGCGTCGCGGTCCTGTCGCCGAACGACCCGGCGTTCCTCGAGTGCTACTTCGCCGCCGCCGCCGCCGGCCTCGTCCTCGTGCCCCTGAATGTCCGCCTGGCGCCTCCGGAGCTCGAGGAGATCCTCGCCGACGCCGGCGCCCGGACCCTCGTCGTCCATCCCGACGTCGCGGAGCGCGTGAAGTGCGAGGTGGAGCACGTCGTGCCGATCGGCCTCGCGTTCGAGGCGGCGATCGAGGGCGCGACGGACGGTCCGCTGCCGGCCCGGCCGGCGGAGAGCGACCCCGCCCAGATCTACTACACGAGCGGGACGACCGGCCGGCCGAAGGGCGTCATCCTGACCCACGGGAACGTGGCGTCCCACGCGCTGGGAACGATCGCGGAACTGAAACTCGACGACGCCGACGTCTGGGGGCACGTGGCGCCGCTCTATCACCTGGCCGACGCCTGGGCGACCTTCGCGATCACGCTGGCCGGCGGGACGCACGTCGTCATGCCCCGCTTCGACCCGGCGGAGGTGCTGGCGGCGTTCCGGGAGACGGGCGTCACGATCACGAACCTCATCCCGACGATGCTCTCGGACCTCGTCCACCACCCGGACGCGGATGGCGGCCTTCCCGCGTTCCGCACCGTGATGTCGGGCGGCGCGCCGGTCGCGCCGTCGCTCGTCCGCAAGGCGATGGACGCGTTCGGCTGCGAGTTCGTGCAGACGTACGGCCTGACGGAGACGAGCCCGTACCTGACGATGTCGCTCCTCAGGGAGGACCAGCGGGGGCTTTCCGAGGAGGCGCAGTTCGCGATCCGCTGCCGGACGGGCCGCGAGTTCGTCACCGTGGAGTTGCGCGTCGTCCGGCCGGACGGGACGGACGTGGCGGCGGACGACGAAGAGGTGGGGGAGATCCGCGCGCGCGGCCCGAGCGTCACCGCGGGCTACTGGAACCGGCCGGTGGCCACGGCGTCCGCGTTCGACGGCGAGTGGTTGAAGACGGGCGACCTGGCGACGATCGACGGCTCGGGCTCGGTGAACATCGTGGACCGGATGCGCGACATGATCATCACGGGCGGCGAGAACGTCTACTCCACCGAGGTGGAGCACGTCCTCCACGAGATCCGCGGCGTGCGCGAGGTGGCGGTGGTGGGCGCGCCGGACGACCGGTGGGGGGAGATCGTGACGGCGGTGATCTCCGCGGCGCCGGGGGCGGACGTGACGGAACAGACGATCCGCGACCATTGCGCCGGCCGCTTGGCCGACTTCAAGATCCCGCGCCGGGTCGAGTTCCTGGAGAACCTGCCGAGGACGGGATCGGGCAAGATCGCGAAGCGCGTGATCCGGGAAGGGCTGGCGGGGATGCTCGATTCCTCATAAGAATCGTCATACTCTTCGTATGCAGGAGGTGGCGCATGAAGAAAGTCCGGCTGACCGTTTCCCTCGATCCCGACCTCGCCGAGTACGTCCGATCCGCCCCGAGCGCCAGCGGGCTCGTCGCCGAGGCCGTCGGGCAGCACCGTGCCCGGGCCCTCGAACGGGAACTCGAGGGCGCCTATCGTGAGGACGCGGAGGAGTCCGCCCGGTTGAACACCGAGTGGGCGCCGGCCGACGCGGAGATCGAGGAGTGAAGGTCCTGCATCGCGGAGACGTCGTTCTCGTCCGACTCGATCCCTCGGTCGGGAGCGAGATCCGGAAGACGCGGCCGGCGGTGGTGGTCTCGAACGACGCCGCGTGTCGGTTCGACGCGGTCCTGCAGGTCGTGCCGCTGGCCGGGCTTCCGGATCGCGAGCTCCGTCCGTACGAGGCACACGTGAGTGGCCTGAAGCCCTCGCGGGCCGTCGCGAACCAGGTCCGGACGATCGCGAAGAGCCGGATCGTCCGGCGGCTGGGCCACGTCTCCCCGCCGGAGTTGCGGACGGTCGACCGGGCGCTGGCGATCCAACTGGGGCTGCCCCTCACTCCGCCGGGTCGTACGCCGGGATCCCCGTGATGTACTCGCCGAGGATCAGGTGGTGGACATCGTGGGCGCCCTCGTACGTCTTCACCGACTCCATGTTCATCGCGTGGCGGCCGCAGCGGTACTCGTGGGTGATGCCCGACGCGCCCAGCATGTCGCGCGCGGTGCGGGCGATGCGCAGCGCCCAGTAGCAGTTGTTCCGCTTCGCCATCGAGATGTGCGCGTGGTTGACCTTGCCGCGCTCCTTCAGACGGCCGATCTGCAGCATGAGCAGCTGCGACTTCGTGATCTCCGTCAGCATGTTGGAGAGGCGCTTCTGGACGAGCTGGTGGCTGGCGAGGGGCTTCCCGCGGAACTGCGTCCGCGTCATCACGTACTCCTTCGCCTCCTCGTAGCAGTCCATCATCACGCCGATCGCGCCCCAGGCGATCCCGTAGCGCGCCTGGTTCAGGCAGAAGAGCGCGGTCTTCAGGCCGATGTCGCTGCCCGGCAGCATCGCGTCCGCCGGGATCTCGCAGTCCGTGAGGATCAGCTCCGAGGTCACGGACGCGCGCAGGCTCCACTTCTTGTGGATCTCCGGTGCGGTGAAACCCTCGGTGCCCTTCGGAACCAGGAAGCCGCGCACCCCGTCCGTCGTCTGGGCGAAGACCACGGCCACGTCCGCGATCGTGCCGTTCGTGATCCAGCGCTTCGTGCCGTTGAGCACCCAGCCGGCGTCGGTTTTCGCGGCCTTCGTCAGCATCCCGCCGGGGTTGCTGCCGTAGTCCGGCTCGGTGAGGCCGTAGCAGCCGATCGCCTTGCCGGAGACGAGGTCCGGCAGCCATCGCGCCTTCTGCTCCTCGCTGCCGAACGTCGCGATGGGGTACATGACGAGACTGTTCATCACGGAGACGAAGGAGCGCAGCCCGGAGTCGCCGCGCTCCAGTTCCTGGTAGATCAGGCCCGCCGCGACGGGGCCCAGGCCGGCGCCGCCCCAGTCGGTGAGCGTCGCGCCGAGGAGGCCCAGCTCCGCCATCTCCACCATCCACGGCTGGAAGAAGTGGCCGTGCTGGTAGTGGGCGTCGATCTCGGTGACGACGTTGTCCTCCACCCACTCCCGGACCGTGTCCCGGATCATGACCTCCTCCTCGGTGAGGAGGGAGTCGAAGTCGACGAAATCCGTGCCGGTGAAACGCTTCATGGGGCCTCCAGACGATGGCGAAGTGGCCGAGGCTATCCGGGCCGCCGGGGGCGGCGAAGTTTTGTGTTTCACCGCACTACCGACACATGTCGATAGGAGAACGGGAACCTGTTGAGGGACAGAGAGATGACCGGATTCCGTATGTCGTGCCCGACCGCCCTCCTGCTTCTCGCCGTGGCCGTGTTCGTCTGCGGCTGTGAGGAGGAACGCATCGATGCGTTCGAGGGAGAGGTCGCGGACCACAAACTGGCCGTTGCCCTGCACGAGGTGAGGCCCCACCTGGCCGGACTCGAGGAGACGGAGCAGGCGGCGATCGACACGTTCATCCGTCGCGCCGGACCCCGGACGACCGCGTTCGAGACGCGGCGCATCCTCGGGCTGGCGGGGC
>JBDLIY010000121.1:0-9611 GCA_039714635.1 Planctomycetota bacterium | reverse complement strand
CGGTTACTTCCCCGGCGACAAGGACTGGAACGATGTCGTGTGGGAGGTGAAGGGCAAGACCGTCAGCCTGACCGTCAACGGCAGCCGGGTCTGGTCGCAGCAGGCGCAGACCACGCACCCGATCCGTCCCCACATCGTTCTCCTGCAGGGAGGGAAGTGCATCCTCCGCGACATCCAGGTCAAGCCGGAGGGGCCGTTCAAGCACGGCTCGGCCTGGCCGCGCTACGTGAAGGAGAGCGGCGGGGGTGTCGCGGGCGGCAGCGCGGCACCGGAGGGCGAGGCGGGAGCCGGGGCCGGGGCCACCGGCGCGGGAGGCAAGTCCTTCCAGATGTTCAACGGCAAGGACCTGACCGACTGGAACCCGAGGCCGGCCTCCGCCTGGCGCGTCTCCGGCGACAAGCTCGTGGGCGTCACCTACGACCTGGGATCCGAGGCGCAGTTGCTCTTCAAGAAGTACCTGTTCGAGGAGTACCGGATCTCGTTCCAGCTCCAGAAGGGTTGCGCGAACGCGGCGCTCATCGTCAAGGGCTTCACGAAGGAGAGCGGCAACCAGACGGTCGTGGTCAAGTTCGAGGAGAGCTGGTTCGGCGAGGAGAAGTTCACCGAGTTCGAGGCGGCCGTGATGGACGGCGTCTTCACGCTGACCGCCAACGGCAAGAAGGTGAAGACCCAGAACGTCACCAAGGCCTCGGGCCGCTTCGGCTTCGTGGTGGGCAAGGAAGGCGCGATCGGCGTGAAGGACATCTGGTTCAACCGGAAGAAGTGAAACAACGCTGACAGGCACCGCTTTTTCACAGCGCTGAAACAACGCTGACAGGCGCCGCTTTTTCATGACCGGCCCGCGGCGCCACCCCTCCGTAGCTCTCCGTCGTTCTTCGCGCCTCTACCGCCGGGTCCCCGATTCGGCTATCATCCCCTCCTAGCTCTTTTCTATTCCCGTGCTTACAAAGGACCGGTTCTATGCCCCACGACCGCACCGACCGCCGCGCGGAGGAAGCCCTCAACCGTCCGGACAATCGCGTCGCGCTCTTCCTCGACTACGAGAACATCCGCCACTCCCTCGAGCACCACTTCGACCCCGCGCCCTCCCCGCAGACCGTCGCCGAGAAGCTCTGGGAGATGGCCGGCAAGTTCGGGCACGTTCTCCTGGCGAACGTCTACGCCGACTGGTCGATCCACGGGACGGAACCACGCGAATTCCGGCGGCGGCAGATCGAGCCCCGCCTCGTCCTGACGAAGGAGAACGGGGACGACCGGACGGACATCACGATGTCCCTCGACGCCCTGACGACGCTCTACGACGACCCGGAGATGGACGTCTACGTCATCGCGTCCGGCGACAGCGACTTCCACGACCTCCTTCAGCGCCTGCGGCGCCGCGGCAAGCGGATCGTGGTCTGCGGCCTGCGCTCCGACACCGGACGCGAGCTGATCCGGGGTTCGGACAAGTTCATCCCCCTCGAGGAGTTGATGGGACTCCGGCCGGGACGCCAGGCGCGGCCCGTCACCTGGGACGAGTACGACTGGACCGGGTTCATCCGCCTGATCCGCGACCTCGACCGGAAGCTGAACTTCGTGGGGCTCCGCTACGTCGCGACGAAGGTCCTCAATCCGCACAACTGCGGCCTCTCGGACCGGGGGCAGAAGCAGGAGCTCCTCAACCGCGCGATCGACACGGAGATCATCACCCCCTACCAGGTGGAGAACATCGAGGAGGGCGGTGAGCCGGTCAGCGCCTGCCGCCTGAACGAGGAGCATCCCCTCGTGAAGGATGTCCTCGCGTGCCTCGAGTGCGAGGAGGCGGAGGCCCCGGCCGAGGCCGCGCCCGATGCCGAGCCGGCCCCGGCGGAAGAAGCTCCGGCGGAGGAGAAGGCTCCGGCCGAGCCGCGCCCGGCGGTCCGCCGCCGCTCCTCGCTGGTCGACGGCGACGACGTGGGACGACCCGGAGAGACGGCTCGCTAAAGCGCGCCCAGGTCGATGACCACCCAGCGCCCCTGTTCCTTCGCGAGCGTCAGGCCCGTGTAGCTCGTCCCCGCCTTCCGGTCGATGCGCACGCGGACCGTCCGGCGGCTGCCGCGCGGCGCGCTCGACCGCGTGAGCAGGCGGAAACGGATCTCGTCCACCTTCACCGTCTCGCCGGCCACGCGCGCCCGCAACGGCTCCGAGAGGTGAAGCGCGAACGCCTTCATGTCGCCCCGGTCGAGCGCCGCCACGGCCGCCTCCGCCACCGCGACGTCGGCCGGCGGCGTGAAGTCCTCCGCCTTCTCCGGCTCGAGCGACTCCGCCAGGGCGATGACGTCCTCCGCGCCCGCCTTCCCGTAGAGCTCCGGGACCTTCCCCTCGATCCAGACGATCCGGCCGTCGGGGAGCGTCGTCGTCAGCGCCGTCTTCTCGAAGGCGCCCTTCAGCATGTCGCTGCCGATGATGTGCTGGATCCGGATCCGGGTCCATTCGCGTCCTCCGAGCCGCTCCGCCCCGGTCTCCGTCTTCCCGAGCCGGTGGTTGCCGTTGTCGGCCGCCAGCTTCTCGTCGTGCAGGTAGACCTTCACGCGGTCCTCGAGCGGGATCTTCGACGCGGGGAGGACGGCCACCGACAGGTAGGCGCTGACCTCGAGGAGGGAGCGATCGCGCTCCGTCGCCCCCTCGCGGTCGAAGCGGGAAGCCTTCGACCGGGGACGGAAACCGAGGGAGACACGGCCCCGCGTGACGCCCTCGGAGACGGCCCAGCCCTTCGGCGCGCGCACGCGGTAGCCGTCCGGGGAGTGGATCTCCGACGTGGCCCCGGGCGATGCCCGGAGAGGGTCGGTTTCCGCCGGCTCCTTCGGCGCGCCCGAGAAGAGGATCGCGCGGCCGTCCTCGAGGAGGACGAGTGCGCTCCGGCCCGACGGGAGCGGAGGGGAGGCCGGGCGTCCGCCGAGGGCGGCGGACCAGAGGATCTTCCCGTCCCGGAGCGAGAGAGCGGCGATCGTGTCGTCGGAGGTCGTGACGAAGATCGTCGTGCCCTCGATCGCCATGGCCAGCACGCGCGGCACGCCGTAGCTCCGCCACGCGACGCGGCCGTTGACGAGGTTCAGCGCGGTCAGCGCCCCGTCGAGTTCCACGTAGGCGCGGGTGGCGTCCGCCGCGAACGGATGGCCGGCGAGGCCCGCCACCGGAACCGATCGCGACTTCCCCCGCTCGCTGGCGGCCCGGGAGAGCAGGTGGCCGGTCCGCGAGGCCACCACCACCGTCCGGAGCGAGACGGCCAGGTCGCGCCCGTTCCAGCTGTAGCCGGTGCGCACGGCGCCGGTGATCTCCGTTCCGTCGTTCTCGACCCGCACCAGGAGCCCGTCCACCGTCCCGAGGAGGATCGCAGCTCCGGTCGCCGCGAGGGGAGTGTCCCTCCCGACGACCAGCTCGGTCCGACCCCGGACGGAGCCGTTCCCGGACTCGAAGCTCACGAGCCCCCGACCCGTCTGGAAGCCGAACACGCGGCGCCGGAAGAGGAGGGGCGCGCCCTCGAAGGCACCGCCGGGCTTCGCGAGCCACACGAGGTCGCCGGTCGACAGGTTCAGTCGCGCCGCCTGGCCCTCGCGGGTCAGCAGGTAGACGCCGCCCGGATCGGCGGCGATGCCGGTGATGCCGCCCTTCCCCACGTCGGACATCCAGCGCCGCTTCGAGGTCGCGATCGACCAGGCCGCGAGGTGACCGTCCTTCTCCACCGCGAAGACGGCGTCTCCGAGCACGACGGGCCGGACGGACGGGGAGATCCCCTCGATCGAGAAGGACCGCGCCTCGGGCGCCGGCTCCGCCTCCCCGGGCGCCGGGCGGTCCGAGCGGCGGATCTCCTTTACGTCGGCCTTCGGGAAGGTCATCGCCCCGAGGCCGGTCCGGATCACGACCTCCGCGTCGTTCTCCTTCTCGATCGTGCCCCGGAACACCGCGCCCGAATGGAGCTCCACCTCGTCGGCGAGGACCGGCGTCCCCGCGAACAGAAGGGAAACGAGAATCGCGACGACCAGCGGGTAAACCCTCAACATGCACCTCCCGGGTCGTATCGTATCCCACGAACTGCACGGAGGCTCCGCCGATGCCGAATCTGCTCCGACTCCCCCGCATCCGTTTCTGCCGGCCGACCTCCGGCCTGCCGAAGGGGACGATCGTCATCTTCCCGGTCTCCCGGACGCGGCTCTGCTGCGGCCTCGCCGGCATCGTGGAGATCGTCCGGGACCCGGTCGGGAAGACCCCCGACGTTACGCCCGCCGGTGCCTGCGTGTCCGCGCTGGCCCGCCACGGCCTGGCGCGGCACGCCGAAGACGTGACCGACTACGCCGGAGGCGAGGAGGCGATCGCGACGATCGAGGACCTCGTCGCCGAGCTCCGCCGCCCCGGGAACTTTCCCACCCTCTGCGCGTCGGAGGGCCTCCGCGAGAACCTGTCCGGGCTCGCGAAAGGCATCTCGAACTTCGTCACGGAAGAGGTCCGACGCCTGGACGCGGGAGAGGAACTGCCCGACCTCCCGGCGCAGGAGCAGGTGAACCGCCGGCTCGTCCGGTTGAAGGACGCGGCCTGGGCGCTCGAGCGGGAACTGCTCGAGAACGTCGAGCGCGTGGGCGCCCTGCTGGGCGACCGAGAGCCGACGCCGAAGGCGCTTCGGGAATACCGCAAGCTCAACGTGATCCTGAACTCCCTCGACCGCCTGGAGATCCGCGGCCGCGACTCGGCGGGCGTGCTCGTCCAGGTGACGTTCCCGGACGCCGCGGCGGGCGAGGCGGCCCGGGCGCCTCACGGCGAGGCGCTCGCCGGGCGGACCGCCCTCGAGGACCTGGCGGACGGCGCGGTCTCGGTTTCCGCCGACGGCCGGACGACGACGTTCCTCTACAAGGTGGCGGCCGAGGTCGGGAAGCTCGGCGACAACGTGGCCGCGCTCCGCGCGAAGATCACCGCGGACGACCTCCTCGCCGACCTGCTGGCGTCGGCCGACGCCCAGGCGCTCGTGATGTCCCACACCCGCTGGGCCAGCAACGGCATCATCAACGTCCCGAACTGCCACCCGCTCGACAACCGCTGCGCCGACGAGGACGCCGCGCCGGCCCTCGACGACGCCCGCGTGCCGGGAATCCACGTCGCGCTGAACGGCGACATCGACAACTACCTCGCGCTGAAGGAGCGCTTCGAGGAGTCGACGGGCCGGAAGGTCTCCGGCCGCATCACGACGGACGCGAAGGTCATCGCGCTCTGGATCGACTGGTACCTCCGGCGGGGCGACGACCTCGAGACGGCCTTCCGCCGCGCCGTCGCCGACTTCGAGGGCTCCGCGGCGATCTCGATGACCTCGGACCTGGAGCCGGGCCGGCTCTACCTGTCGCTGAAGGGCTCCGGCCAGTCGCTCTACGTCGGCCTGCCGACGGACGGGTACGTCGTCGCGAGCGAGATCTACGGGCTGGTGGAGGAGACGGACCGGTTCACGAAGCTGGAGGGGGAGCGCGAGCGCGTGGCCGGCGACGCGACCACCCGCGGCCAGGTCTTCGTCCTCGACCCGTCCGCGGGCACGGACATCGACGGGATCCGTGCGAGCTACCACGACGGCGTCGGCGCGGACCTCGGCGAGGAGGACGTCAAGCGCGCGGAGATCACCACGCGCGACGTCGACCGCGGCGAGTTCCCGCACTACTTCCTCAAGGAGGTCAGCCAGGCGGCGGACTCCGTCGCGAACACGCTCCGCGGGAAGTTCTCCCGTGAGGGGCGGATCCTCATGGGGACGGAGACGATCCCGGACGCCGTGGCCCGGATGCTCGCGGACCGGAGCGTCGAGCGCGTGATGGTCATCGGCCAGGGGACGGCGGCGATCGCGGCGATGGCGGTCGCCGCGTTCATCTCCCACGCGCTGAAGGGCGCGGGGATCCACGTCGAGGCGATGAAGGCGTCGGAGCTGTCCGGGTTCTGGCTCGAGCCGGACATGTCGAAGACCGTCGTGGTCGCCGTGACCCAGTCCGGCGCCACCGCGGACACGAACCGCGCGGTCGACCTCGCCCGCGAGCGCGGCGCGCTGACGCTGGCGATCGTCAACCGGCGGAACTCGGACATCACCTTCAAGACCGCGGGCGTGCTCTACACCTCCGACGGCCGGGACGTGGAGATGTCCGTCGCCTCGACGAAGGCGTTCTACAGCCAGGTCGTGGCGGGTGCCGTTCTCGGCCTCGCGTTCGGCCGGCACGCCGGCACGATGGCGGAGGCGCGCGTCCTGCGGGAGCTGTCGGCGCTGCGCGAGCTGCCCGGCCTCCTGCGCGAGGTCTTCGCGGAGTGCGGTGACACGATCCGGAAGGCGGCGGACGAGCTGGCGCCCTCGCGCCGCTACTGGACGGTGGTGGGCTCCGGCCCGAACCGGATCGCCGCGGAAGAGGTGCGGATCAAGCTCTCCGAGCTCTGCTACAAGTCGATCTCGGCCGACTCCGTCGAGGACAAGAAGCACATCGACCTGTCCTCCGAGAGCCTGATCCTCGTCCTGGCGGCGGGGAACAACGAGTCGGTTCTCGCGGACCTGGCCAAGGACGTGGCGATCTTCAAGGCCCACCGGGCGCTGCCCGTCGTGATCGCGGTGAAGGGCGACCGGCGGTTCGACGAGTACGCGTCGGCGGTGATCGAGCTGCCGGAGGCGTCCCCGCTGCTCTCCATGGTGCTCTGCACGATGGCCGGTCACCTCTTCGGCTACCACGCGGCGCGGGCGATCGACGAGGGCGGGCGGTTCCTGGGACGGCTGCGGTCGATCGTCGTCGGGGCGCTCGACCGGCCGGACGCCGCCTTCGTGCGGGATCTCGGGAAGTACGGCCGGGAGTACCGCGAGCGGCTGAGGTCCTCCAGGTTCGCGTCCGCGCTCGAGGCGGACACCGCGACGGAGCTGATGCTCTTGCTGAAGTACGCGGCGGGGGAGATCCCGCCGATCTCGTTCGCGGAGGAGTTCGGCCGCGAGCCGGGCATGGCGGAGATCAACGGGACGCTGCTCGAGACCCTCGTCGGCGCGATCGACCAGACGGGGCGGCCCATCGACGCGATCAAGCACCAGGCGAAGATCGTGACCGTGGGCACGAGCCGGCCGTCCGAGCGGCCGACGGGCATCCTGTTCGACGCCTTGGACGAGGCGGGGGTGGCGACGAGCGCGCTGACGTTCGCCGATCGGGCCCTGCTCACGGAGCTGACCCGGGCGGTGGGCGACGTGACGGGCTTCACGCGGTACGTGGTCGAGGGGCTTCCCGCCGACGGCACCCCGGCGCCGGAGACGATGGTGACGGCGGTGGAGCGGAAGGGCTCGGCGGCCTCGATCGAGTCGCGCGCGGAGGGCGGCTCGAAGCTGAAGGGCACGAAGCGCACGGTGGTGACGGATCGCCGCGCGTTCATCGGCGTGGGGGCGAAGGACGGCCGGAAGATCGCGATCCTGCCGCTGGTGGACCACCGGTTCCTGGTGAACGCGCTGGTGCTGCTCCACCTCGAGTTCCGCGAGGACATGAAGGTGGCGGAGAAGGTGGAGGCGCTGGGCGACCGCTACGACGACATCGTGGACGGCGTGACGGAAGCGGACATCCCCTGGAGCGACGACCTGCTGGACGCGGTCCCGCCGGAGCAGCTGTTCACGTACCTCCCGCGCGAGGTGGCCGCCCTGATCGTCGCCCGCGAGGTGGTCGGGTAATACCGGGTCCGCGGGCTGGCGCCGGAGGATGGGTAGTATTGCGGATCCGCAGTCCGCACATGAGTGATGCAAGCGGCGGGAAAATAACGGCTTACGTCACTTGATGCCTATGAGTACCATCCTCAGTCGGCGACGGTGGGGTCGCCGTATTCCACGCCGCCGATCCTCGCGTAGGCCAGCTCCATCGTGTCGCGGTAGCCGATCCGGTACGTGCCGAAGATCGTGTAGATCGTGTAGGAGTAGACCCACTCGTCCTCGATCATGACCGGACCGATCCCGCGCGCGTAGCGCGTCGTGCTGTCTCCGTTCCAGTGGTTCAGGCCGTCCCCCGAACGCTCGACATAGTCGGACGTCACGACGATCGTGTCCTCGAAGTCGAGGAACTCCCCGGACCACTCCCGGCCCCGCTCGGCGGTCAGCTCCTCCTTCCGGATGACCCACGTGTCCTCGAGCTCGCCGTCGAGGTCGGTGTACTGGTAGACGGATTTCCTCTTGTAGGTCCGGCCGAACCGCATCTTCCGCCGGTGCTTCAGGGGCTTCTTGAAGACGTAGGTCGCGGAGCCGGTGTGGATCTCGTGGATCAGCCGCGTCCGGCGCTTGACCGTGTAGTACTCCTGGTAGAGGCCGGGAGAGTAGAGCTTGAAGACGTCCTCCCGCCCGTTGCGGTCGAAGGGCCCCGCGACCCGCTCCTCCGTGAAGCCCGCCCACGCGTCCGTGCCCTCGACGTTCTCGATGCCCCAGACCTTCTGCGTGATCCAGTAGATCCGCGTGTCCCCGACCTCGAGGAGCGGGTCGTACTCGTGCATCTTCGCGGCCCTGGGGATCCGGACCTTCTTCGCCAGGGCGGCCGGCGGCCCGAACGCCGCGGCGAGGACGAAGAGAACCAGGAGGCAGACCACGCCTCCCGCGTGAATCCTGTGCGTACCCATGAGTTCCTCCCCTTCGGATCGATCGCCCGGGCGCGCTTCCGGACATCTCCAGGCGCAATTGTACCGGCCCGGGGAAAAGTGTCCCAACCCCGTATTCCGCAATATCTTGGCCGGTCTCCCCGACCCGTCCGACGAGTGGGCCCGGACGGGCGAGGCCGGACGTGCGTAAAAAAGGTCTCGATTCCCGGGATTTTCCCGAACCGGATCAGGCTTTCCTCGTTCGGCATATCTGGTAGCGTTGGACCACTCTCAAGAGAGTGGCTCGCCGGTCGTTTCACAGGAGAAACCAGATGTACGGCTCCGATCAGCAGACGTGGCGGAACATTTCGCGCCACGAAGAGACGTTCAACGACGTGCTCTACGCCCAGTTGAAGAAGACCCCCTGGTGGCTGATTTCGATCGCCTTCCACGGGATCCTCATCGTGGGCATGTTCAGCATGGACTTCGGCCCGAACGCAGGAGACTCGGGTCGCGACCTCACCTCCCAGGTCGATGACGACTTCATCGACCCGCTCGAGGAAGAGGTCAAGCCGGAGATCGAGGAGCAGAAGCCCATCGATCAGGAAGAGGAGGTCATCGAAGACCCCGTCATCAAGGACGCGAAGGTCTCCGACCACAACGAGACGGACAACGACCTCCCGTTCGAGGAGTCGCTGGGCAAGAAGGACTTCATCAGCGACGCCCCGTTCGACGGTCCGTCCACCAACGCCGCGATCGGTATCGGCGGAGGCGCCGGTGGCGCGTTCGGCGGCCGTGGCGGCCACCGCAACCTCCGCGCGGAGGGCGGCGGCGCCAAGACGAAGAGCGCGGTCGACTGGGGCCTCAAGTGGCTCAAGGACCACCAGGACCCGGACGGGTACTGGGACTGCGACAACTTCATGAAGCTGGACAAGGTTCCGCCGATCTGTGATGGCGCGGGCGAGGCCCTCTACGACCCGGGCGTCTCCGGTCTCGCCCTCCTCGCCTTCCTGGGCGCCGGTGAGACCCACAAGCACGGGGACTACAAGAAGACGGTCAAG
>JBDLIY010000120.1:0-9680 GCA_039714635.1 Planctomycetota bacterium | reverse complement strand
GCCGGAGCCGCAGGCGACCGAACCGGGGCCGCAGGACCCGGAACCCGAGCCGGCCCCGGCACCGCCGGTCTACCCCGTCTCCGGACCGCCCGCGATCCAGCCGCGGCGGCTCGAGCAGGGCGACGGCTGAAAACCGCACCGGCCGGCGAGACGACCGCGCTACAATCCCCGCGACGCACTTCCCCCAACGGGCATCGAGGTTCGAAAGTGCACGAGCGATTCAAGGACATCTCCGCCGACATGGCGCAGCGGTTCCTCGGGCGGCACATCATCACGCCCCGGGAGTTCACCAAGGACGAGATCCTCTTCGTCCTCGACGTGGCGACGCGCTTCGAGGACTTCTCCGAACCGGTCCTCCAGGGCAAGATCCTCGCCGCGCTCTTCTTCGAGCCCTCGACGCGGACTCGCCTCTCCTTCGAGAGCGCCATGCACCGTCTGGGCGGCCAATGCCTCGGTTTCGCCGACAAGGGCGTCTCCAGCGTGGCGAAGGGTGAGACCCTGAAGGACACGATCCGCGTGGTCGAGGGCTACTGCGACGGGATCGTCATGCGCCACCCGATGCAGGGCTCGGCGCGGGTCGCCGCGGAGTCGACGCACCTGCCGGTGATCAACGGCGGCGACGGCGCGAACCAGCACCCGACGCAGACGCTGCTCGACCTCTACACGATCCGCAAGGAGAACGGCACCTGCGAGGGGATGAAGATCGGGTTCCTCGGCGACCTGAAGTACGGCCGCGCCGTCCACAGCCTGGTCGAGACGCTCTGCCACTTCGACGTGGAGATCACGCTGATCTCCCCGGACTCCCTGCGCCTGCCGGCCCAGCTCCTCGAGCAGCTCGACCACGTCGGCATCCCGTACCGCGAGGAGACGGAGATCCTGCCCGTGGCGTCGGACCTCGACATCCTGTACACGACGCGGATCCAGCAGGAGCGGTTCCCCGATCCGCTGGACTACGAGCGCGTGAGGAGCGTGTACCAGGTGAGCCGCGACCTCCTCGGGGATGTGAAGGAGTCCCTGACGATCATGCACCCGCTGCCGCGGGTGACGGAGATCCACCCCAACCTCGACGACTACCCGCGCGCCGCCTACTTCCGCCAGTCGGCGAACGGCGTGACGGTCCGGAAGGCGCTGCTGGCGCTCGTCCTCGGAGGGATCGCATGAGCGGCAAGCCGGAGTACAAGGTCACGGCCCTCCGCAAGGGAACGGTCATCGACCACCTGCCCCCGGGCATGGCGCTCAAGGCGCTCGAAGTCCTCGGCTACCAGGGTGGCGGCGTCGTCACCGTCGGGATGTTCCTCGAGTCGAGGAAGTTGGGACAGAAGGACCTCATCAAGATCGAGAACAAGGAGATGAGCTGGAAGGAGGTCCAGCAGATCGCCCTCCTCGGCCCGCACACCTCGATCTCGATCATCCGCGACTACGAGGTCGTCGAGAAGATGGACGTCTCGATCCCCTCGGAGATCATCGGCGTGATCCGCTGCCCGAACCCGGCCTGCATCACGAACCACGACGAGGTCGCCACGCGCTTCCACGTCGAGGAGATGGAGCCGATGAAGATGCGGTGCGGCTACTGCGAGACGGTGATCCGGAAGGGCGAGCTGGAACTGCTTTGAGGACCGGTCTGACGGCCGTCCTTCAAAGGAGTCTGTGAGCGGCAAGGAACCGGTCGCCGCGCGCTGGTGGACGGCCCGCGAGAAGGTCCTTTTTCGTGCGGCCTGTGGCCGCACGGACACGAAATCCAGCGATCAGCCGGATCTCTCCGCCTTCTTGATCAGCTTCTTGTTCTCCTTGCACCACTCCCGCCACTCTTCGTGCTTCTTGATCTCCGTGCCGGCCATCTTCTTCACGGCTTCCTTCAGGGCCTTCACGCAATCCGGGCGGGGGCGCTGCTTCTGGGCGTTGCCGTACTTCGCCTTCCACTTGGCCTTCGCGAGCTTCTGCTCCGTCGCGGTGTCCGCGCCGGTGTCGACCGTGACCGTGCCCGTCGCCCACTTCCCCTCGGTCGGGTACATCTCCCAGAACATCTGGATCTCCCGCCAGGCGCGGAGATCCTTCCACTCCCCGAGGGTCCAGAAGCAGGCGATGACGACCTTGTCGTCGTCGTGAGCGATGAGGTCGGCGATCCGCTCCCACGCCTTCGTGTACTTCAGCACGCCGATGCTGTAGACGAGCGCCGTGAGGACCTTCGGGTCCTCCTTCTTGTTCTCGAGCAGCTTCGCCGCGCGGGGGCCGATCTGCTTCACGTAGGGCTTCTGGTACATCAGCCCCTTCGCCGCCTGGGCCCGGACGTGCTTGTCCTTGTGCTTCCACGCGAGCTTGAGCAGCTCCTTCGTCACGTCCTTGTGGACGCACTTGCTGAAGCGCTTGAGGGCCTCGAGCTTGAAGTCGATGTCGACGGTGTCGAAGTCCCGGTCGAAGACCTTCTTCTCGAGCTTGTACTCCTTGGCGGTGGCTTCCTTCACCTCGGGCTTCTTCGCGTCGTCCTTCTTCTCCTTCGCGAACGCGGGCGAGGCGAAGAGGGCCAGGACGAGCATGGTGGCCATCAGCGGATGTCTCATGGGTCGGCTCCGGGCTACAGACATCTTCATTATACGCTCCCGGCGGATCGGGTCAGCCCCGGATTGTCGCATGGGAAGACAGCTCCGGGGGTTCCGCCAACGATGCCGGGCTCACGGTCCCGCGTGCCGCGGCCTCGCCGAATGCCCGCTCATGTTCGCCGGAACGGCGCTCAGGTGTGGAGTTCCCTGCGCCCCCGCCGCATCGAACTTCCCATCTGGGAGGCTCCTCAGAGCCACCGGAATCGTCTTCCCGACACCCGGGGGAGCGGACCGCTCACGCGAAACGTGGTGCAAACGGTCCTGACACCATTTGGTCACACATATCCGGCCCGGAGGGCCGGACCACAGAATCGTGAGCCGCGGGAGGACCGATCCCCGCCCGGGCCGCCCCGCCTTCCATCGGCTACGGCCGCAGGCCGTAGCCGTCAGAAGTCGATGCCCATCGGCCCCTTCAGGACGAACAGGGACAGGATCATGAAGACCAGGAAGAGCGTCCACCACGCCCAGTCGATCGAAAGGAAGGGGTAGGTCGCGACGTCGTGGACGACCTCCACCGCCGTCACCGGGCCGTCCGCGGGCACCGGGGATTCGATCGGGTAGAGGAGTGAATCGAGGAAGTCGGGGCCCGGCCGGCGAGGGGAGACCACGGTCGCGCCGTCCCCCACCGCGATCGTCTTCACCACCTCGGCGCCGGCCGCCCGGATGACGAGGTCGTGGACGCCGGACTGCTCGCCGCGGATCCGGAAGTCGACCTCCCGCAGGCCCTCCTTTTCATCGGCGACGCGGATCCCGACGGTCGAGACGGAGGCGCCTTCGACGCCCTCCACCGAGACGTCGTCGAGAGATGCGTCCTCGTCCAGGTGCACGCGAAGGACGGTCGACCCGCCGACCGGCAGCGGGGCCGACCCGAGCCGGAACTCCATCTGGACGAAGACGAGGAAGAGCGGGCCGATCATCACGAGCATCGGCACGAACATGAAGCGGATGTTGGCGACCGAGATCAGCAGGGCCGACCCGAGGGACCTGAACACCATCTTCAGGTCGTGGCGGAACAGGAGGATCCCGAGGAGATGCGCCTTCATCGGCGCCTTCGCGGCCCGGATCTTCTCCTGGTTGCTCGTCCATTTGAAGACGAGCAGGGAGAGCCCGCCGACGACGACGGCCAGCACCAGGATCGTGACGACCGGGGGCACCGCCGCGAACGGGGCGAAGATCATCCGGCCGAGGAAGTTCAGGAACGCGTTCACAGCCCGACCTTTCCTAACTGAGGTATCCGAGCCCCTTGAGCCGTTCTTTCAGCTCCGCCTCGTCCGCCGCGTCCTCGACCAGGCGGAGTTCCTTCTCGAGCAGATGGGTGAGGAACTCCTCCACCGAGGAGTAGCCCGCCGTCTCCGCCACCTTCTGCGCTCGCGCCAGCAGGTCGGCGTCGAGCTTCACCTTCTTCATGCCCATGCCCAATTCCTTTCGAAACAGCTCCTTGCGTCACCAGATCGGCCGGCCCGGCAGCGATTTCACCTCGATGCCGAACTCCTTCAGCACCGTCGCGGTGAGGTCGATGAGCCGCGGGTCGGCGAGCCGGAACTTCGTGTTCGCCAGCAGCACGCCGGGCACGTGGGACGGGTCCATCAGGTGGCTCCCGCTCCACGGGTCCAGGTTGTCTTCCAGGAGCTTCTTCGGCACTCCGCCGAGCGCCGACTTGTCCGCGTTCTCGTAGCCGCGGTTGAAACCGATGACCAGGTCCGGCGCGTCCTCGACGGCGTCGCCGTGGTAGACCTCCTCGCGGCGGTAGACCTTCGTGACGACCTTCTCGCCCGTCTTCGGGTCGATCAGCGCCTCGAGCCCGCGGATGATCTTCGACTTCACCCGCTCCGCCTCGTCCGGGTTCACCAGGCCCGTCCTCTCGCGGCCGTAGAGGTTCAGGTAGATGCCCTGGAAACCGACGCCGTAGGCCTTCGTTTCGAGCCAATCGATGTTCCGGTAGTACTCGAGGCTTCCCTGCATCTCAGGCTCGCGGAGCGCGAGGAAGCCGTTCTCGTAGAGCCAGGTATTGACCGAGAGTTTCCGGCGAACCGGCGCGAAACCGTGGTCGCTCATCACGACGACGCGCGTGCCCTCGGGAACGGACTCGAGCACCTTCCCGAGCATGCGGTCCATGCGCCGGTAGACGGCCCGCAGTTCGCCGCCGTACTTCTCGGCTTCCTTCGCGTCGTACAGCGGGTGGTCCGGGTCGATGTACTGGTAGAGGATGTGGGCCGAGAGGTCGGAGGTCGAGACGTAGAAGAAGAGGAAGCCTCCCTCTTCGTCGAACCGCGAGAGGCTGACGTCGAGCATCCGCTCCCGCTCGTCCATCACGAGGTCGATCTGCCGCGTGAATTCGGCGGCGCCGAGGACCTTCAGCCGCGCCCCGTTCGTCTCCTCCGCCATTCCCTGCGTGTAGTACGGCCCGATCTCTCCCGCCAGTTCCGGCGCCGCTTCGGACGGCGTGCTGACGTCCTGGGCAGGGTCGCGCGGGTCGATGTTGATCGGCGAGACGTAGACCGTAAGCGGCGTGACGGACTTCAGCCAGATCCGGACCATCCCGCCCGCCGAGACGACGTTCGGGATCATCGGGAAGCTCACCGGCACCCAGCCGCTCCACTCCCCCTCCGCGAGGAGGCGGATCTCGTCGCCGACGTCGATCCGCGCGGCCTTGCGCTCCCGGTCCGGGTAGATCGTGACGGGGATCAGGCTCTTCGACGGACGGTCGTCGTCGCCGAGCCGGTAGTCGTTGTCCGGTCCGCGCAACACGGAGCGGGCGGCGCCGTCGAGCACGCGGATCGTGTAGAGCTCCGCCTTGCCGTCGAAGTCGTCCCGGTTCGGCGGCGTCTCCTCCACGTAGAGCGAGAAGACGCCCATCGTGCCGAGGAGGTCGGGCGTGCCCATGCCGGAGAAGGTCCGCGCGCCCGTCTCGCGGGGCGGGAAGTTGTCCGGGGCGCGCACGATCGTCGTCGGGACTCCGGCCTCGTCCAGGTACTCCCAGAAGAACCGGCCGCGCACCATGTTCGTCGTCTCGCCCGGCGAGAACGGGATCCGGTAGCCGAAGAGCGGGATCCAGTCCTCGGACGCGGTCGTGGACGCCATCGACGAGACCGGCGTCACGCCGTTCTTGCGGATCCGCCGGTGGATGAAGTCGAAGATCCCGTGCCCGCCGGGATCCGTGCCGGTGATGAAGTTCGCCCACGCGACGGGGCTCTCCGGCGGCAGCGACGTCCCGAGCGGCAGGTAGTCCCCGCGCTTCGCGAGCATCGCGAAGTTGGGCATCTCTCCCGCGGCGATGCCGGCGTCGAGCAGGTTCGGATCGAGGCCGTCCATCCCGATGACGACCATGCGCGTCGGGTAGGGGTCGGGATCGCCGCCACAGGCCGTCGCGGCGATCGCGGTGCCGAGCAGGAGGAGGATGGTTGCGGTCTTCATGCCTCGTCCTCCCCGTTCGCGACGAGCGACTTCCCCGTCATGTAGCCGGGCGCGTCCACGCCGAGCAGCTCGAGCACCGTCGGGGCCATGTCCTCGAGCATCGGACCATCGTCCCGGATCGCCTGGTCGGTGAAGATCACGCCGGGCACGAGCTCCGGATCGACACAGTGGTCGCCGCTCCAGGACTTCGTGTTGTCCGTGATGACCTCGTCCGTCACCTTGCCGACCGCGGATTCCCAGGAGTTCCGGTAGCCGACGTCGTAGCCGAGGATGAAGTCCGGCATCTCGCCGCGGTAGGGGCCGTCGTAGATCACGTCCGCGTCGTAGAGCGTCCGGATGACGGGCTTCCCGGTCCGCGGGTCGACGAGGGCCGCGAGCTTCTCGGCGAGCTCCGCCTTCAGCGCCTTCGCCTCCTCGCCGGGCGCGACGATCCCCTTCGCCTCGCGGCCCTTCTTGTTCAGGAAGAGGCCGGTGAGACCCATGCTGAACGCACGGGTGTTCTCCCAGTCGATCCCCTCGAACCAGTCGCCGGAGGTGGTCGCGCCGTCCTTCAGGGCGAGGTAGCCGTTCTCGAACAGCCACGTGTTCACGTTGACGCCGCGGCGGAAACTCGTGAAGCCGTGGTCGGAGATGACGAAGAGCGCGTCGCCGGGCTTCACTTTCGCGCGGACGCGGCCCACGAGGTCGTCCATCCGGGCGTACAGGTCCGGAATCGTCTCCGCGAACCGCTCGGTGTCCTTGCCCTCGTTCGCCGGGTGGTCCGCCTCCAGGTAGCGCCAGAACATGTGCTGGATGCGGTCCGTCGTGTCGAAGACGGTGACGACGCTGCCCGCCTTCGTCGTCTCGAGCGCGGTGAAGAGCTGCTTCTCGCGCTCCTCGTAGTGGCTCCAGGCCTGGCCGAGGAACCCCTCCTCGTCGAGGATGCGCTCGTTCAGCGCCCAGGTGTCCTCCGCGAGGCCGAGGGTGGCGAACGGGCCGTTCTTCCGGGCGAGGTACGTAGAGTAGACGAACGGATGGCTGATCGGCAGCGCCGGCTTCTCGGGGTCGATCTGGATCGGCGTGACGTAGAGCCCGAACTCCGGCTCGATCGACGTCACGTAGAACCGGACGATCCCGCGGACCTTGAGTCCGAGCCCGGGGCGGAACTCGAGACGGACCCACGGCGAGTAGGTCTTCTCCGCGAGGACGTGCGTCGTCTTCCCCACCGTCAGCCGGACCGTCTTCTTCTCCCGATCCACCACGGCCGTGAATGGCACCGTGAGGTCGCCGCCGCCCTCGACGAGCGTGTTGGCGGGGCCGACGATCTCGCCGCGGACGGTATCGCCATCCCGGGAGACCCGCGTCGTGACGCCGCCCTCCTCGCCGGTGAACCCGGAGACCGCCGCCTCGGAGTCCGCCTTCTCCGTCGTGAAGAAGGAGAACGAGCCCTGGGTGCCGCGCAGGTCGGGCACGCACATCCCGGAGAGGAGATGGCCGTGGAAGGGTTCCGCCGGGAACGTGATCGGGATGCGCAGGATCGTGGAGAAGATCCGGTGCTTTCCGAGGACGTGCCAGAACGGCTTGCTCTTCCGGAGCATCGTCAGGACGGGCTTGCCGAGAGGGATGCGGAACTTCCCGATCGAGAGCGTCCGCCGGGGCCCGGCGATTTTCGCCGACGTCAGCAGCGGGAGGTACGTGCACGGGTCCCGCGTGATGAAGTCGAAGATGTTGTGCCGGCTGGCGTCGGTCCCGGTCATGAAGGTCGACCAGGCGCAGGGGCTGATCGACGGCGTCGCCGTGCCGAGCGGGCCGAAGTGGCCTTCCTCTCCAAGCGCCTTCAGGTTCGGAAGCCGGCCCTCCTCCAGGAACTTCCGCGTCAGCCCGGGGTCCATCCCGTCGAGGCCGACGACGATCACGCGGTTCCTCGGCCCGCGGACCGGCTTCTTCCGGAAGATCAGCCGGAAAAGCACGATGAACGGAAGGCCCAGGATCACGAGCACGACGAGGAGGCCGACCAGGAGCCCGAGGAACACGGGAGCGAGGACGAAGCCGGCGCCGGGGCCGATGTACGCGTCCGCCCGACCGGCGAGCAGGAGAAGCGTGCACGCGGTCAGGAGGATTCGGACCAGGTTCCGTCGAGGGCCTTCGCTCATGCCGGTCGTCCCGCTCCTAGCTCCGCGAACCGAAGATCCGGCTCCAGAAAGAACGCGGCCGATCGGCCGCGGCCGCCCGGTCGGGAGCCGGCGTCGTTTCGATCAGGCGCTCGATGATGTCGCGGGGAGTGACGCCGTCCGCCTCGGCCTGAAAGTTCGTGATGAGCCGGTGCCGGAACACCGGATGGGCGACGGCCCTCAGGTCTTCCGCCAGAACCTCCGCACGGCCGTGAAGCAGGGCGCGGGCCTTCCCGCCGACCACCAGCGCCTGGGCCGCGCGGGGACCGCCCCCCCATGCCACCCATTCGTCGACGAAGTCCGGGGCGTGGCGACGACGCGGCCGGCTGCGCCGGGCCAGGTCGACGGCGTACGCCAGGACTTCCGCCGATGCCGGTATGGTACGCACGAGCGTGAGCAGCGAGAGAATATCTTCCCGGGTGAGGATGGGAGTGAGGTCCACGTGCTCCCGGGTCGTCGTCAGGCGGACGATCGCCTTCTCGTCCACGTGCTCGGGGTAGTCCAGCCAGACGTTGAAGAGGAACCGGTCGAGCTGCGCCGCCGGCAGCGGGTAGGTCCCCTCCTGCTCGATCGGGTTCTGCGTCGCGAGGACGAAGAACGGGGGCTCGAGGTCGTAGCGCTCCCCCACCGAGGTCACCTGCCGCTCCTCCATCGCCTCCATGAGGGCGGCCTGCGTCTTGGGCGGCGTCCGGTTGATCTCGTCCGCGAGGACCACGTGGGCGAAGACCGGCCCCCGCATGAACTGGAAGGTCCGCTCCCCCGTGGCCTTGTCCTTCACGATGACCTCGGTGCCCACGATGTCGGAGGGCATCAGGTCCGGCGTGAACTGGATCCGGCGGAAGTCGAGGTCGGTCAGCTCGGCGAGGCTCTGGATGAGGAGGGTCTTCGCCAGGCCGGGCACGCCGACGAGCAGGCAGTGGCCGCCGGAGAGCAGGGCGATCAGGAGGTCGTCGATCACCGTCTCGAGGCCGATGATACGCCGCGCCAGCTCGGCGCGCAGGCGCTCGGCGGTGTCGGCGAACTCACGGATCTTCGCCGGGTCGACGGGAGTCTTGGTTGCGGTCGTCATGCGGATCACCTTTGTACGAGGATGCGGGCGCGGGGTCACTTCACGAAGGACAAAACACGGATCGGCCGTTACCGTATCCCGCGTGACTGAGGCCGATACACCCCGCCGCCACCTGCAGCCCCGATCCGCCGTGGGGGCGTCGGCCACGGCCGCGGACGGGAAACGCGCGGCCTCGTCGGGCCACGATCTGCAGCGAGCCGCGACGCGGTCCGCCGTGATCCGGGTCCTCCACATCGTGACGACGCTCGACATCGGCGGGGCCGAGGCCCAGATCCGCGACGTCGTCACCCGGCTCGACCGCGACCGCTTCCTCCCCGTCGTCGCCTGGCTGAAGGGCGAAGGCGAGATGGCCGAGCAGTTCGAGGCGAAGGGCGTCCGCACCGTGAACCTCCGCATGGAGCAGCGCATGGCGCGGATCGGCCCCGTGATCGGCCTCATGCGGAGCTTCCG
>JBDLIY010000119.1:0-9692 GCA_039714635.1 Planctomycetota bacterium | reverse complement strand
CGAATCATGGTCGCGGGCATGACGGATCAAGTGACGCCGGGACTCACGGCCGACGCGGCGTTCCTGCCGATCTCCGGCCGCTACGTGATGGATCTCGATGCGGCGCGCCGGGCGGGGGAGGCCCTGGGCGCGAAGCACCTGCTGCCGCTGCTGGTGGTGGGGGACCGCTACTACCGGACCGAAGGCTTCGTGACGTCAGTCGTCCTCGCCGGGTAGCACCCGGACGCGCTTTCCGTCGACCTCCAGCCGGCCCTCGCCGAAGAGGCGGATCGCCTCGGGATAGGCGATGCACTCCTCGACGAACACGCGCGCCGCGACGTCGTCCGCGGTGTCCTCGTAACACACGGGCACCGTGCGCTGCAGGATGATCGGCCCGGTGTCGTAGCGGTCGTCGGCGAAGTGGACGGTGCAGCCGGAGAACTTCACGCCGGACTCCACCACCGCGTCGTGGACGCGATGGCCGTAGAAGCCCTTCCCGCAGAACAGCGGGATCAGCGCCGGGTGGATGTTCATCACGCGATCGTGGTAGCGCTCCGGCATCTTCCAGAGCGAGAGGAAGCCCGCCATCACGACGAGGTCGACCTCGTACATGTCCATGAACTCGGTGATCGCCCCGGAGAACTCCTCGACGGCGTCGTAGGCCTTCCGCGGCACCACGCGCGAGGGGATTCCCGCGTCCCGGGCGATCTCGAGCCCCTTCACGCCGGGCCGGGAGGAGAGGACGCAGATGACCTCGGCGTCGAGGTCGCCCTCCCCGATCTTCTCCAGGAGATTCCCGAGCGTCGTCCCGCCCCCGGACAGGAGCACCCCGATCTTCACCGTCATGACTCTTCCCCCAGGGCCCGTCTGAAACTCTGTCTGAGAATCAGTCGAGCTTCTTCATCTTGCCGTCGAGCCACTCCGCCACGAGCGTGGTCGGAAGGAGCGGCCTCTCGCCCGGAGTGTCGTGGCCGTGCACCAGGACGAACCAGAACGAGCGCGAGTACTTCCCGTCGAAGTTGTCCACGGCGGTGGACCACTCCTCGGGCGGCGCCGTCTCCGTGGCCTCGACGACGGCCTGCCAGGCGCGGATGGCCGCGGCTTCGAAACGCAGCGACTCGCGCTCCGCCGGACTCAGCGTGTCGCCGGCGGCGCCGATGATGTCCTCGATGCGTTCGGTGATCCCGAGTTCCGCCAGCATGCAGGCCGCGCCGGCGAAGTCCTCCGGCTCCATCTGGAAACGGCCGCCCGACAGGAAGATGTGCTTCCACAGCTCCTGCGCCGTGAAAGCCTTCCAGGCGATCGCGTCCGAGGACGAGGCCTTGTCTCCCCGGATCACGACGATGCGGCGGATGCGCAGTTCGGCTCGCGTGGCGGTCGGGTTCCGCTTCCGGTCGAGTTCGACGGTGACGCCGCGTCCGCTCACCACGGACCTGGGCAGGTCCAGGTCCTCCTCGAGCAGCGGCCCGGAGTTGATCCGCTCGACGAGCTTGACCATCAGCCCTTCCATGCGCCGGTAGCGGATCGCGCGGTCCGCCGCCGCCTTCCGGTACACCTCGGTCGCCAGCGCGCCTTCTCCGCCGGCGGCCAGGGCGTCGTAGACCTTCGCCGCGGCCTCGAAGTCGAAGTCGAAGACCGGGTTCGACGCGAAACCGCCCGGCGCGTCGGCATGGTGACGGACGGCCCGGCCGGTGTCGAACCAGAGTTGCTTGTCGGCCGCGAGAGCGCTCTCGATCGACGCGCGGTAGATGCCCCGCCACTTCTCGCCGAGGTCGCCGGCCTCCGTGCGGGCGGGGCCGAACGGCGGGCGCTCCTCGTCCCCGGCCGCGACGGCCAGGAAGTCCCGGAGCATGGCGAGCGCACCGGCGACGTCACCGGAGGCGCGAAGGGCCTCGGCGTCTTTCTTGACCTGCGCCCAGGCGGCGGTGAACGCCTGGCGGATGGAGCCGGGTGCGTCGGATGTCCAGGTGTCGATCTGCTCCGCGGCGGAGGAGAGGTAGCGCACGACGAGAGCCATGTCTTTGTGCTTCTGCGCCTCTTCCGCTTTCCGCAGAGCCTCGGCGTACTTCTTCTCCGCGAGCAGGCCGTTCACCGTCGTGCGGACACCGTTCCACCAGGTCTCGGCCTTCTGGCGGGTGGCGAGTTCCTCGGCTTCCTTCGTCAAGATCGTGTCCCGGATCTTCTTCGCCCGGGCGGCGGCGGTGTCCGCGGGGGCTGTCCCCTCGAAGTCCGGGTCGGCGGACATCTTCTCGTACTCGCCGGCCAGCGCCGTCCAGTCGTCCTTCTTCGCCAGAGCCGTGGCGTCGAGGGCGCCGATCCCGCTCTCGCGCCCCTGGATCTTCAGCAGGGCGTTCTCGGCGCGGATGCGCCGGTTCTCCTCGGTGTCCGCGCCGTTCGTGACGTCGGGCGGCGGCGCCACCGGCAGGTGCGTGACCGGCCCTCCGTTCCCGTTTGCGTCCCCGTTGCCGTTCTCCGGGGCGGGCCGCGTCAGCGCCCAGCCGACGACGCCGACCACGGCGAGGACCGCGACGGCGATCGCGATGAAGACGCCCTTGCCGCCGCCGCCCGTCACGCCGAGGTGGTACTTCAGGCGGATCTTCTCGAGGTCCGCCTGGAGCGCCTCCGCCGTCTCGTAGCGCTCATCCGGGCTCTTCCGCATGAGCTTCCCGACGACGGCGATCAACTCCTCCGGCGCTTCCGGCGAGAACTGCTTCAGCGGGGGCGGCTCGGCGGTGATCTGCCGGGTGATGATCTCCTTGACGTTGCTCCCCTGGAACGGGGTGCGCCCGGCGAGGAGACGGTAGGCCGTCGCGCCCAGGGAGTAGAGGTCGGCGCGGTGGTCGATCTCCTTCCCCTGAGCCTGCTCGGGGCTGATGAAGTGCGGCGTCCCGAAGATGCTGCCTTCCTCCTCGGCGCTGACCCCGGCGCCCTTGCGGGCGAGGCCCAGGTCGGCCAGCTTGATCTGGCCGTCGGAGGTGCGCATCAGGTTGTCCGGCTTCACGTCGCGGTGGATGATGTCCTTCCGCTCCGCGAAGACGAGAGCGCGGGAGAGCTGCTGGAGGCACTCGAGAGTGTCCTCCCACGAGAGCTTGCCGTCGCGGCCGAGCTCGTCCTGGATCGACCCGCCGTCCATGAACTCCATCGAGAAGAAGTGGAGCCCGCCCTCGGTCCCGACGTCGTAGACCCCCACGATGTTGGGATGGTTCAGACCGCCCGCCGACCGGGCCTCGGACTTGAAGCGGTCGATGAACTTGTCGTCCTTCAGGAGCCGGGCGGAGAGGACCTTCAGCGCGACGATGCGGTTGAGGGAGAGCTGGTTCGCCTTGTAGACCGTCCCCATGCCGCCGCGGCCGACGCGCTCGAGGATCTTGTAGCCGCCCAGCGTCTTCCCGACGAGGCCCTGGGCCGTCTCTTCCTTCTGGTCCGTGAGGAAGGAGACGATCGTGTCGCCGGCCTGGATCTTGTCGCCGACCTTGAGCGCCGCCGACGCCACCTTCTCGTCGTTGAGATAGGTTCCGTTGGTGGACTCGAGGTCCGTGAGGCGGAAGCTGTCCGCATCTCCCTCGACCTGGAAGTGGCGGCGCGAGGTGAGCGGGTCGGCCAGGGTGACGTTGTTGGCGGGATCGCGGCCGAAGACATACCGCTGCCCGGGCTGGAGCTTCAAGCTCTCGCCCTTGTTCTCACCTCGTTCGAATACGAGAATCGGCACGCTAACGTTCCTCGTTGCGACTCTGGTTTCGGCCTGGGGGGGCGTCGTCGGGAGCGGGGTCGACACCGCGGAATACGGCGGTCCCGACGCGCACGATCGTAGCACCCTCCTCGACGGCGATTTCGAAATCGCCGGTCATCCCCATCGACAGTTCGGGGAGCGAAATACGGTACCACGCCCCCTCCGAGGCCTCCCGCCGGATCCGAGCGAGATCGGAAAAACAGGACCGGCAGATCTCCGCGTCCACTCCGAACGGCGCCATCCCCATGAAACCGCGGATCGTGACGTTCGTCCGGGACGCCGCCTCACCCAGGACGGAGCGGACTTCCCCCGGCTCCAGGCCGTGCTTCTGAGGCTCACCGCTGACGTTCACCTGGAGGAGCGCCTCGACGGCCGTTCCCGTCTCGCCGGCGATGCGGTCCAGGTGATCGAGCAGGCGGAGCGAGTCGAGGGAATGGATGAGGGCGAAGAGGCTCACCGCCCGGCGGGCCTTGTTTCTCTGGAGGTGGCCGATGAGGTGCCAGCGCACGCCGAGGTCGCTCGCCGCGATCTTCCCGGCGGCCTCCTGGATCCGGTTCTCCCCGAGATCCGTGACGCCGAGCCCGGGCAGAGCGGCGAGATGGGAGACCGCGTGACCCTTCGTGACCACGACGAGTCGGACGTCGGCGGGGTCCCGGCCCGCGCGACGGGCCGCGGCGTCGATCCTGCGGCGTACGTCGTCGAGATTCCCGGCAAGGCGGGAGACGGGGTTGACGGTCGCGTCCTGGGGTGCCATCGTGGGGGATCCGGGAGCGGGCTGAATCGCTTGTGAAGCTTGCATTCGGCGGGAAATTCGGTCAATGATTTTCAGCGCCGTCGGGGGGGCTTGAATTCTCCTTGACGGTTGAGAATGGCGTATTTATGCTGCCTCGCGCCTGTCGGAAGGGCATGTTCCGCACGCGCGGCGCGACGGGTCCCACATCATTCCTGGGAGGAAGCAGATGGAGTCGATTTTGCGTTCGCGGGGTCTCTTGATTCTGGTGGCCCTGACGCTCATCGTCGCCGCATCGTCCTGTGCGTCCGGACCGGACCGCCAGACTCAGGTGGCTCAGAGAGGGGACGACTTCGAAGGCCTGCTGCCCGGAGGTCGTGTTTCAGCCAACGACCTGGCCGCCAACGGACCGGTCGAGGTCCGCAACGCCTGGCTCTTCGAGAACGAGATCCTGATCGAGGGAGTTCCCGGGAACATCTCGGCGCTCCGTCGCTCGAACCTCGGGTCCATCTGGTACTACGACCGTCTCCCCGGACAGCTCGACTTCGCGCCGACCGCGAGCCCGCTGTCGTTCCTCTTCCTCTCGGATGGCGTGCTCTACGAGGTGGAAAGGCGACTGGGCAACCAGATCCGCGGTGGGATCCCGCTGCACTTCGTGGCCTCGGCCTCGCCGGCCGCCACGGACTCGACGGCGTTCGTGCCGTGCCTCGCCGCCGGTGAGGGCCGTCCCACGATCGTCACCGTCAACCTCGCCACGGGCATCGAGGGCTGGCGCGTCGCCACGCGCAGCTCCGTGACGTCGGCCGCCGTCTCCGGCGGCTCCTCGTCGCGCCCGATGATCTACTTCGCCGAGGAGAACAAGGGCGTCTACGCCTACCCGGCGGCCAGCGCGCATCTCGGTGCGCCGGACCCGTCCTGGGCTCGCCTGACGCACGGCCGGAACCTGCACTCGCCGGTGGTTCACGGCGACCTCGTGCTCGTCGGCTCCGACGAGGGCGACTTCTGGGCGCTCGACCGCGTGACCGGTGTCGCGCACTGGTCGGTGATGTCCGGCTGCGGGATCGTCGGCTCGCCCGCGGCCTCCGGCGACCACGTCTACTTCTCGAACCACCGGGGCTTCCACTGCTACTCGCGAGAGGAAGGGAAGCACCTCTGGTCCTACCGCCAGCCCGGCCGCTTCCTGGTGAAGCGCGACGAGGGCATCTACGTCTTCTTCGGCCGGGACACCGTCCACGCGCTCGATCCGGAGACGGGCGAGCTGCTGCGGTCCATGACCTTCAGCGAGGACATCCACTTCCTGACCAACATGGCGGACGACGACTTCTACGCCGTCACGGCGGACGGGATCGTCTACAAGATCGACGCAGGGGTGAAGTCGGCAGCCGAAGCCGAGTAGCCGGATTTCGACCGGAGCACCGACCGGCGACCGCGGAAGGCAGTGCGCCTTTTTCGGTCGCCGGTTTCGCATCGGGGCTTAGACTTCTGACGTACGGAGCTGGCGCATGGTCGTGGGGTCCGCCACCCCGACGGCCCGAGCATCCACGGCGGAGGGAGGTGTCACATGAGCGGAGTCCTGGCCTGGTTCGGCACGTGGGAGATCGTGCTCGTGCTCGTCATCGCCCTCCTTCTGTTCGGGACCCGTCTGCCGAAGGTGGCCCGGTCGCTCGGCCAGGGCGTGACCGAGTTCAAGAAGGGCGTGAAGGGGATCAAGGACGACGTCGAGGACGCCACGGATCCGGACCCGGAGGAGGACGAGGAGAAGTCCTCCTGAGCAGCACCCTCCCGCCGGTCGCCGTGCCGACCGCGACCCGTTCGTCGATCCGGTAGCCCACGACCCAGACCGGCCGAGCGCCCGACCACACCACGGGGACCCGCCTCCGCTCCCGCTCCGGGACTCCCTGGCTCTTGAGGAACCGGAGCACGCCCGTTTCCCGCCCCGCGCCGAGGGGCCGGAACGTATCCTCCGGGCCCGCGGGCCGCACGACCAGGGAAGCCGCGAGCGCCCCGCCGTCGACGATCTCCCGGTCCCGGTCCGCCGTGACCTCGCCACCTTCCTCGCACACCTCGGCCGTGACGAGGCTCCCGTCGGGCAGATCCGCCGTCCCGGGAACGGAAAGGGGAACCGGCTCCCACGGTCGATCACCTCCGGGGGGGAGGACGACCAGGCGCCCGCGCTCCACGGCGGCGCTCCATCCCGCTCCGAGGTCGGCCGCCCCGCGCCCCGCGGCGAGGATCGTCTCGATCCGCTCGAGGGCGCCCCGGTCGATCGCGGGGCCGTCCGCGGGAAGCAGGTCCCGCACGGCGTCCCGGAGGCCCCCGCCCGCCGCATCGTCCGCCGCCGGCGGGAGGTTCCGGGCGCGCTCGGCCAGGGCCGCGAGCCGCAGGGCGAGGCCGGGGACGTCCCGGGCGAGGCGCGGGAGGACCTCGGTACGCAGCCGCGACCGGGCATTCGAACCGTCGAGATTCGTCCGGTCGATCCGGTAGGGGAGGCCACGCCAGGCGAGGTAGGCGACGATCTGATCGCGCCGGAAGGGGAGCAGCGGTCGGACGAGGCGCACGTCGCCGCCCTCGCGGAGGGCCCGGCTCGGAGGGATCGCCTCGAGCCCGCGCGGTCCGGTGCCGCGGATCAGGCGCAGAAGGACGGTCTCGGCCTGGTCGTCGAGGTGGTGCCCCGTCGCGACGACCGTCATCCCGGCTTCGACGGCGACGGCCTCGAGGAACTCGTAGCGAAGCCGGCGGGCCGTGGCCTCGAGATTGTCGGGGCCGGCGATCCGGCGCACGTCGCGCCGACGCGTGCGGCAGCGGACGCCCGCGGTCCGCGCCTGGTCCGCGACGAACCGGGCATCTCCGGAAGACTCCGGCCGCAGCGCGTGATCGAGGTGGGCCGCGATGACGCGATCCGGGGCCGCGCCGGCACGCAGGACGAGGTCGAGGAGCGCGGTCGAATCGGGGCCTCCGGAGAGCGCGAGAACGGCCCCGGCGGCGGGGTCGAACCCGGCGGCCGGGGCGGCCTCGCACCGGAAGGTCTCCAGGAGGTCGGGGGTGGATCTCTTCATGGGGAAATGATTGGGTGCCCCTGTGGGCAGGGATAGAATTCGACCCTTCCCCCGGGCGATGTCAACCCGGAAGTTCTGCGCCGGGCGTACGGCGGGATCGTGTGGCACGTGTGCTGGAAACGCGGGAGAACCCTGAAATGTCGATTCGCGTGGCGGTGAACGGCTTCGGCCGGATCGGGCGACTGGTGCTCCGGGTCATGGCGGAGCGGGACGAATTCCAGGTCGTGGCGATCAACGACCTGACGAGCGCGGCCTCGCTGGCGCAGCTTCTGAAGTACGACTCCGTGCACGGACGGTTCCCGGGCACCGTGGAACTCGATGGCGAGGACACCCTCGTCGTGAACGGCAACCCGATCGCCGTCTCCGGCGAGAAGGACGTCGCGAAACTGCCCTGGGCGAAGCACCAGGTCGACTTCGCGGTCGAGTCCACCGGGGTCTTCCGTCACCGCGAGCAGATCGCCATGCACCTCGAGGCCGGCGCGTCGAAGGTCCTCCTGACCGTGCCTCCGAAGGACGAGATCGACGCCCTGATCGTCCTCGGTGTGAACGACGACGACCTGGAGCCGGGCCACCAGATCATCTCGAACGCCTCCTGCACCACGAACTGCCTCGCGCCGGCCGCGAAGGTCCTTCACGAGAAGTTCGGCATCGAGCGCGGCCTGATGACGACGATCCACGCCTACACGAACGGCCAGCGGATCCTGGACTCGATCCACAAGGACCTCCGCCGGGCCCGTTCCGCCGCGGCGAACATCATCCCGACGACGACGGGCGCCGCCCGCGCGGTCGGGAAGGTCATTCCGGACCTCGCCGGGAAGCTCGACGGCATGGCGATGCGCGTTCCGGTCCAGGACGGCTCCGTCGTGGACCTCTGCTGCATCCTGAACACCGACACGTCGCTGGCCGAGGTCCTCGGCGCGCTCCGTGAGGCGGCCGACGGTCCGCTCTCGGGCATCCTCTCCGTCACGGACGACCCGATCGTCTCGCAGGACATCGTGGGCGACTCGCACAGCTCGATCGTGGACGCCGGCGCCTGCATGATGAGCGGCTCGCGGTTCTTCAAGCTGATCACCTGGTACGACAACGAGTGGGGCTACTCCTCCCGCGTGGTCGACCTCATGGCGAAGGCGATGAGCCTCTAGGCCAGCGATCGCGACGACACTTCCCCAGATCGAGACCCTCGGCGACGTCCGGGGGCGGCGGGTCATCCTGCGCGTGGACTTCAACGTCCCCCTGTCGGGTGACCGCACCGTCCTGGACGACCGGCGGATCGTCGGGTCGCTCCCGACGATCCGGCGGCTCATCGACGCCGGGGCCCGCCTGATCCTGATTTCGCACCTCGGTCAACCGAACGGCCGGTCGAACGCGGCCCTGCGGATGGACCCGGCGGCGGAGCGCCTCGCGGCGCACCTCGGGCAGCCGGTGGCGAAGCTCGACGACTGCGTCGGCGACGGCGTGAAGGCGCGGCTGGCGGAACTCGGTGACGGCTAGGTCGCGCTGCTCGAGAACCTTCGGTTCCACCCCGGCGAGAGGACGAACGACGCCGGGTTCGCCGGGCAGCTGGCTTCCCTGGCCGACCTGTACGTCAACGACGCCTTCGGCACGTCCCACCGCGGGCACGCGTCCATCGCGGGGATCCCCGCGCACCTGCCCGGAGCGGCCGGCGCGCTCCTGACGGAGGAAGTCGCGAGGCTGACGGCGGTCCGCGATCATCCCCGGTCGCCGCTCGTCGTGATCCTCGGCGGCACGAAGGTGAGGGCGAAGATCCCGGTGATCCGCAACTTCTTCGACCAGGCGAACCACCTGCTGATCGGCGGGAGGATGGCGTACACGTTCCTCGCCGCGCTCGGCCGGGGCGTCGGGGCCACCCGCATCGAGGAAGACCTTCTTCCCGAGGCGGGAGCCATCCTCACCGAGGCGGAGGCGCGCGGCATCCGGGTTCACCTCCCGATCGACAACGTCTGCGCGAAGAGCCCCGACGACGAGGCGGGGGCCGCGTTCCACCCCGGTGACGTCCCGGACGGCCGGATGGGCCTCGACATCGGTCCGGCCACGCGCGCGGCCTTCGCCGAGGTCATCGCCGGCGCCGGCTCCGTGATCTGGAACGGCCCGATGGGCGTCTTCGAGAAGCCCGCGTTCCTCGAGGGGACCCGCGCCGTCGGCCAGGCGGTGGCGCGACTCTCCGCGTCGACCCGGC
>JBDLIY010000118.1:0-9713 GCA_039714635.1 Planctomycetota bacterium | reverse complement strand
TGTCCGTCGCCGTGACCAGGAGGAACTGGCCCTTCTCCGGCGGCGGGTCCACCGGCTCCGCGCTCGCGAGCACGGGCGGGAGCGTGTCGATCGTGAAGTCGAACGTACGCTCCTCCGGGCCCCCGTTCGCGTCGTCGACCCGAACCGTGACTTCGTGAGACTCGTTCTCCTCCAGGCCCTCCGGCGGGACGAACCGGAGGCGGTACGGCTCGATCGTGCACTGCTTCGTCACGTCCTTCCCGCCGAATGAGACGCGCACCTTCTCCGGCTGGATCGCCGCGGTCGCGGGGAAGGTGACTTCCACCACTTCCGGCGCCACCGCGATCGGCCCCACCGGGCTCAGCACCCCGATCCGGCGCGGCGTCCCGGCCGGGTAGATCTCCACGTCGAGCAACGCCACGTCCCCCTTCACCTGCCAGCCCTGGCAGTGGACCCAGTACGTCCCGGCCTCCGGCTTCTCCAGGTAGATCCGCTCCTTCGCGGTCGGCGAGGTGCTCTCCGCCAGCTTCTCCTGCGGCCCGTCGATCTTCCCGTTGCCGTTTCCGTCCCGGTAGACGCGGAGGTCCATGTCGAAATCGGGAGTCCCGCTCTTCGTCCGGACGAGAAGGAAGCGATCCGTGCCCTCGAGGTCGAACGGGCCGTAGATCCAGGACGGGTTCTTCAGCGGATCGTCCGGGTCGTCCTGCCTGATCCGCTGGCCCTTGAAGACACGGGCCGACTCGACGGTGACGGGGATCGACGCGCGGGCCGTCGTGCCGGCGGCGTCCCGGGCCGTGATCGTCAGGTTCCACGTGCCCGACGGAAGCGGACCGCCGCGGCCGGCGTCGACCGTGACGCGGAAACGACCGTCGGCATCGGGACCGACGATGTCCACGGGCACGACGAAGTCCGCCGCGAGCGGCTCCAGGCCGCGGTCGTGGCGCAGCGTGCCCGAGATCACGACCGACGACCCGGACTTCACCGTCAGCGAGTCGGCGTCCAGTTCGAGCTTCGGCGCGGGCCGGCGGCCGGTCGGTCGCTCCTCCACGCGGACCCGCACGCGGCCGACGAGGGCGTTCGCGTTCGAGATCACCGCGACGAACTCGCGGTCCTTCCCCTCCGCCCAGAACAGGCCCGTGGAGTCCGTGAGGGCCCCTCGCCAGATCGGCACGACCTCCTCGCCCGCCACGTACTCCTCGTACTCCTCCGGATCGAAGATCAGCACCTCGGGGCCGTTTTCGGGGTCGATCGGCAAGCGCGTCCGGCGGGTACCGCGGTAGCCCCAGTTCTTCGTCAGGTGGTCGCCGATCCGGAAGCGGTTCGCGGTGATGAAGTTCGGGACGGACAGCTCGCTCGCCTCGAGGTGAACGGCCAGCCGGTTCGTCGGGTTGGCCTTCCCCGTGGACTCCTTTACGCGGTCGTCGTGGGTGAAGGGCGGTTTCTCGGAAGGCGTACGCAAGACGAGAGTTCGCCTGGTGTTCTCGACGACCGGGTAGTTCACGACCCCGCAAGGTCCTGCTGGCGTCAGCGCCTCGATCCTGTACCCGCCGTGCGGCTCGTAGCCCAGGCCGAACTTCACCTCGCCCCGGAAGTCGGTGTAGCCCCAGATCGAGACGAGATTCCGCCGGTTCCAGTGACTGCGGACGATCACGAGGGCGCCGTCGACCGGGCGGTCGGCCGGGTCGACCACGCGGACCGTCACGTCGCAGACGTCGGTGTAGCCGGCCGGACCCTTCGTGTGCGAGCGTTCGGGGTCGTTCACGATCGTGGTCGTCGTCGCGTCGTGGAAGTCGTCGCCCCGCCAGCGCGTCACGGTGGAGACGGTCTTCTTCGTGTGGTCCGGGCCCTCGTAGTACGGATTGTCGATGCCGTCCGGGCCGCAGCAGTCCCAGTGGTGCCACTTCCCGTCCACGTCCCACCACTCGTTCCACTGGTGGTCTTCGCCGCGGCAGCCGACGACCGACGTCGGGATCAGCATCGTCCGCGCCATCGCCGCGCCGATGATCGAGTGCTCGCCGCAGGAGCCGTAGTGCTTCGCGTAGATGAGCCACGGCTGGAGGTCCTGCGTCTCGTAGCCGAAGCGCATGAAGCCCACACCGTGGGCGAGGTGGCGGTGCACAAGCGAATGTGCTTCCCTGAGCGTCTTCGCGGGCGTCACGGCGCCGAGCAGACTGCCTCCGAACCGCGCGTCTTCCAGGAAGCCCTCCCGCCAGAACGCGCCCTTCCTCGGCGCGTGGACGCCGCCGTCCGCCTCGTGTTTCCACCACTCGGAGTCGGAGAGGCCGCGCTCCTTCGCGCCGGTCCGCCACCACGAGTCGTCGATCGACGACGGGATCTCGTAGAGGATCCGCGGGTGAACGACCCACCAGTAGTAGACGTCGCGCGGCGCCTCGGCCCACAGGTCGTCACCGGCGAAGGCGATCGTGGTGTGATCGTCCTTCTCGACGAGCTTCGCGTACTCGACCCGGCCGGCGACCTCGTAGATCCGCGCCGCGTTGCGGGCGAGGATGTCGGTCTCGCCCATCCGCGCCATGGCGCGCAGGACTTCGGCCGGGGTGTTCGCGACGGCGAACGCGATCTCGTCCACGTGGTCCTTCGGCGCCGAGGTGAGGACTTCGACGATCGAATCGAGCGCCCGACGATCGCCGACCCCGCGCATCTCCTCCCACTCGGGAAGATAGACGCGCTCGTAGTACGCCGCGAGGTCCTTCGAGCGCTGGTCCGGCTCCCAGTCCCAGGAGTTCGTCTCGACCGCGCTGAGCTTGCCGTCCTTCGACGTGATCACGTAGTGGATCAGGTCGCCGTCGAGGCGGCCGACGACGAGGCGCCAGCCGCCGCCGTCCTTCGGCGCGATCGGCGCGAGGGCCGGGGCCGTCAATTCACCGAGGTCGAGACCGCCGAAGAGCGTCGTGTCCTCGGTCCAGTCCGGGCCGAGGAAGACGCGGAGCTCGCCGGCCTGGTTGCCGACGATGAGATCGACGTGGCCGTCGCCGTTCAGGTCCCCGGCGGCCGGCGCTGACGAGTCACCGAAGTCCTCCGTCAGCAGGTCGAGGTCGGCGATCAGCCGCCCGAACGAGGGCTTCCCGGGTTCGCCCTCGTTCGTGTAGGCGGTGAGAGAGCCGTCCCCGCTTCCGCAGACGAGGTCCAGGTCGCCGTCACCGTCGATGTCGACCAGGCACGGAGATGCGAAGCTCTCCACGCGGTGCTTCGCCGGGTCGAGCCCCGGTCCGGACAGCGCCCCCGTCTCGTCCCCGACGACGAGGTCCGGCTTCTCCCCGCCGGTCAGGATGCCGAGTGCGGGCGCGATGAACGCACCGAGCCCCTCCGGCGTCTCGCGGAGCGGCTTCTTCCGCGGCCGGTAGACGCCGTCCTTCCGGGCGCGGTACCAGGACAGCTCCCCGTCGAGGTTCCCGGTCACGAGGTGCCCGTCGAACAGAGCCGGCCGGGCCGCCGTGCCGACGGTGAAAGGAAACGTCCGCGTCGGGGTCGTCCGGAAGTCGAGGAAGCCGCCGCCGCGGTTCCGCCGCCAGAGGATGCGCCCGTCCTCGGTTCCCTTCACCTCGTCGAGGCGGCCGTCGCCGTCCACGTCGCCGCGCGCCGGGTCCTCGATCTCCGCCACGATGCCCGTCGCCGCCTTCATCTCGAGCGCGCGTTCCCAGTGCGGCGCGAGGAACGCCGTCATCCGCCCGGCGCCGTCGAGGATGACGAGATCGTCGATTCCGTCCTCGTTCACGTCGCGGAACGAGGGCTTCGCGGGGCCCTTCTCGACGGAGATCGGCGCGAGAAGCAGGCGGCGGAGCTGGCGTTCCGTGTCCCCGCGCAGCCAGGCCGGAACGGACGCGAGGGCCGGGCGGGCGTCGCCGGGAAGCGGAGCCGGGATCCCCGGACGGGCCAGGACTTCGAATCCCCGCCGCTCGGGAATCCACCGGAAGGCGGCGTGCTGGCCGGCCTCGAGGGTGAACGTCTCCGAGCCGGAGAAGAGCGCCGGTTCGTCGTTGGCGAGGGCGGCGGCGGTGAGAACGAGAGGGAGCAGAACGAGCAGTCGGAGGGCGCGATTCATGGGGTCGAGGATACGGACCTGAAAGGCGCTCGGCCAACAAGGCAATCACGTGACGAGACGAATGCCACGGCGCCCGGGCGCGTAGATCGAAACGGAAAGGACGTCCGCACTTGCGCGCCGATGGTCCTCGACCAAGAATGGGCCGGGCGCAGGAGGGCACTTCCATGGGAACTGAATACACCGTCTACCTGATCTGTGCAGTCGCGGGGTGCAGCCTCGTCGTGCTCCAGCTCGTGCTGCAGCTCTTCGGATTCCTCGGCGACGTCGACATGGACTCCGGGGACCACGACATGGACTTCGACACGGACGCCGGGGACGGCGCCGACGGGCACGGGAACCTCTTCTTCGGGATCCTGTCCTTCAAGGCGATCTCCGCCTTCGTCGGGGTCTTCGGACTGGTCGGCTGCATCATGCTCGATTCGGAGATGGGGTTCGGCGCGCGGACCCTGATCTCCTTCGGCTCGGGCGTCATCGCGATGTTCGTGGTGGCCCAGATGATGCTCTGGCTCGTCCGGCTGCAGGCCAGCGGCTCCGTCGACCTCCGGAACGCGATCGGAGCGACCGCCACGGTCTATCTCCGCATTCCGGAGAAGGGCGAGGGCCGGGGCAAGGTCACGGTGAAGGTTCAGGGCCGATCCATGGAGTGCGCGGCCATGTCCAACGGTCCCGCCATTCCTACGGGCGGGCTGGTGAAGGTCGTCTCGGTGGAGGGCACCGTGCTCCGGGTGTCCCCCGCGTAGCACGGTGCAAGGAGGAGGAAACTCATGAGTCTCTCTGGTCCGATTCTCGCCGCGGGCGGCGATGTGAACCCCTTCGTGATGGGTCTCATCGTCTTCGCGGTGCTGATCTTCTTCTCGTTCATGATCCTGATCGTGAAGCGCTACAAGCGCTGCCCGTCGAACAACATCCTCGTCGTCTACGGTAAGGTCGGTGGACAGGCTGCGGCGAAGTGCGTGCACGGTGGCGCGTCCTTCGTGATGCCGGTCTTCCAGGACTACGCCTACCTCGACCTGGAACCGACGCAGATCGAGATCCCCCTCGAGGGCGCGCTGTCCCTCGAGAACATCCGCGTGAACGTGCCGTCGGTGTTCACGGTGGCGATCGGCACCGAGCCGGAGGCCATGCAGAACGCGGCCATCCGACTCCTGAACCTGCGCCAGCAGGACATCGAGAAACAGGCGCAGGACATCATTTTCGGTCAGCTTCGCCAGGTGATCGCGTCCATGCGGATCGAGGACATCAACCGCGACCGCGACGCCTTCCTCGAGTCGATCCAGAACTCGCTGGAGCCCGAGCTCCAGAAGATCGGCCTCGTCCTGATCAACGTGAACATCACGGACATCACGGACGACTCCGGGTACATCGAGGCCATCGGCCGCAAGGCGGCGGCCACCGCGATCCAGCAGGCCGAGATCGACGTAGCGGACCAGGTGAGGAAGGGTGCCGTCGGTGTCGCCCTGGCGGACCGCGAGAAGCAGGTCGAAGTCGCGGTCGCGAACAAGGAGCGCGACATCGGCACGAAGGATGCCGAGAAGGAGCGCACGGTCCAGGTGGCCATCCTCGACAAGGAGTCGAAAGTCGGGCAGGCGCGGGCCGAACTCCAGCGGGACTCGGACATCGCGGACGCCGAGCAGAAGAAGCGCATCCGCGTGGCGGACGCGAACTCGATCGCCGTGAAGGGCGAGAACGAAGCCCAGGTCGTCATCGCGAAGACGAACGCGGACCTCGAGGTCGAGCGCGCCGAGGCTTACCAGCGCGGTGAGACGAAGCGCCGGGTGGCGGAGGCCGAGGTTCTTCAGGCGCAGTACGCGGCGCAGGCTCAGGCGGCCCTCGCGGACGCCGAGAAGGTCGAGGCCCAGAAGATCGCCGAGCTGGTTGCGCCGGCGAGGGCGACGAAGGCCAAGATCACGGTCGACGCCGAGGCGGAGAAGGAGAAGCGCCGGATCGAGGCCGAGGGTGAGGCCGCGGCGATCTTCGCGAAGCTGGAGGCCGAGGCGCGGGGTCAGTACGAGATCCTGGCGAAGAAGGGTCTCGGTTTTGCCGAGATCGTCAGTGCTTGCGGCGACGCCCAGAGCGCGTTCCAGATGCTGATGCTGGAGCACATGGAGGCGCTGTCCGAGACGGCGGCGACGGCGATCTCCAACATCAAGTTCGACAAGATCGTGGTGTGGGACGGCGCCGGCGGCGCGGGGGACGGCAAGTCCTCGACGGCGAACTTCCTGTCGGGTCTGGCCGGCTCGCTGCCCCCGATGCTGCACATGATGAAGGACGTCGGCGGCGTCGAGATGCCGGAGTTCTTCGGCAAGTTGGTGGAGCAGGCGAAGGAGGCCGAAGAGGCCCCGGTGGTCGCGAAGGCGCCGGCGAAGCAGAAGGAGGCCCCGGCCGAGTCCGACGACGCCGGAGCCTAGGACAGGCTCAGCGCAGCTCGCCGGCCGCGCCGTCCGCGATCATCTTCGCGAGCGCGTCCGGCGGGACCTCCGGCCACCGCGCGGCGAGTTCCGCCCGCGCGGTGGCCGCGTCCGTTTCCCCCCGGGCCACGCGCGCCCCGACCTCGAACGCGGCCTCCCGCACCCGCGCCGCCTCCTCGAGGAGTTCGGTCGCCGCGAGGAAGGTGAGGGACGGGAACCGCTCCATCATCACGGTCCGGTGGTGCTTCAGGTCGCCGCCGCCACGCTCGGCGACGAGGACGAAGGCGGTCTCGCGAGGGGTACAGGGCATGGCCCGAGGATCGTAACCGGAAGCGTCGGCGTCAACCGTCGTCCAATGAACCGAGAGGGAGGCGACGATGGCGAAGTACGGTCTCGTCCTGCTGCTGGCAGTCCTGGCGATCGCCCTCTGGGGCATCCTGGACGACTCGACCGAACCGCTCCCGCCGCCACGCTCCGCCGACGAGTCCGAACCGACACCCGCGGCACCGCCTGCGAACGCAACGGAGCACTCCCCGCCCTCCCCCTCCGCACCGGATGATGTTCCCGAGGAGCCGCCGGAGAAACCGCCCCTGGGACGGGTCGTGGATCATGCGGGGCTCCCGGTCGAGGGAGCCGTCGTGACTTACGACTGGATGACCGCCGCCCGATTCCTCTGGCCCGTGCCGGGCCGACCGGGCGTGCTCCCCACGACGGATCGTCGGGGCCACTTCCGCTGGGCGGGGAAGCCGCCGACGGGCATCAAGCGGTGGTTCGCAGTCCACCGCGACCACGGGATCGGCTCCACTGCCGTCGGGTCCGAGGGCGACCCACCGATGGAGATCCGCCTGCGTCCGGCCCTCCGGGTGGACGTGGAAGTCTTCGAGCCCGACGGCGCCCGTCCGGAGAAGCTCGAAGTCTCCCTCCACTCGAAGAAGCGTGATCTCTGGGCGCCCTCCGCCGACCTGCCGCGCGCCCACGTGCCGGAGCACATTCGGATCGAGGGCCCGAGTCTCGCGCTGCCGGGATTGTCGGGGCACCCGTTCGTCGTCTGGATCCGAGCAGCCGGCTACCGCCCGCGGAAACTCGAGGCCGGGGACTTCCTCCCGGGACCCGGCATGCGTCATCGGAAGGTCGAGGTGATCCTGCAGGAGGGATTCACGATCTCCGGCCGGGTCCGGGACGCCGACGGCAAGCCTGTCGTGAACGCAACAGTCCACGTGAACGACGGCGGACGCCCGCGGTACCGGACCGAGCCGTTCTGGTGCCTCCACGGGCGGACGGACGAGAAGGGACGGTTCTCGGTGGGCGGCCTGGCGGACGGCACGTTTCAGATCCGCGTCCACGCCCGCGACGCGAAGACGTCCGCCGTCGTGGCGACCGGGATCCGGGCCGGGACGACGGGGCTCGAGTTGAAGCTGCCGGAGTGAATCCGGTAAAAACGGTTCCGCCTCCGTACTACCGGATTCAGATCGTTACGATCCTCGAGCCCACCCGCACCGCGGCCGGGCCGTCGATCGGGCACTCGTGCTCGCAAATGCCGCAGCCGACGCACTTCTCGGCGTCGATGTAAGGGCGCTTCAGCTTCTTCCTCGTGCCGTCGCGCGCCGTCACCACCTCGTCCCGCGTGAAGATCGCCTTCGGACTCACCGGGCAGACCTCCTCGCACACAACGCACGGCGTGTCCATCCCCCACGGCAGGCAACGGCCACGGTCGTACGCCGCCGTCCCGATGATGATCGGACCCGTCTCGCCGTCCGGCCGCTCCGCCAGGCCCTGCCGCTGCGCCGAGGTCAAGCGCTCGATCGCTCCCGTCGGACAGACGTGGCCGCACAGCGTGCACGTCGTGTCGCAGTACCCGACCTTCATGTCGAGGACCGGCGTCCACAAGCTCTCGAAGCCGCCCGAGACCCCCGCCGGCTGCAGCACGTTCGTCGGGCAGACCTGGAGGCACGCGTCGCACTTGATGCACCGCGCGAGGAAGTCCTCCTCCGGGAGACTCCCCGGCGGCCGGATCCGCCCCGGCCCCGACGTCGCCGGGATCGTCCCGCCCGACCGCCGAAGCACCGCGAACAGGAAGAACCCCCCGATCGCCGACAGCGCCGCCCGCCGCGGCCCGAGCCCCGTCCGCGACACGCTTCCCGCCGGCGGCGGCAGGTACTTGAACGAGATCGAACCCTCCGGGCAGTCCTCCAGGCAGTTCATGCAGACCATGCACTCGCTCATCCGGACACTGCCCTCCGGCTCCGCCGCGCCCTCGCAGCCGATCACGCAGAGGTTGCAGTCGTTGCACGTGGCCACGTCCCGGTGGATGCGGAAGAGCGAGAAGCGCGCGAAGATTCCCATCAGCGCGCCGAGGGGGCAGAGCGCCCGGCAGAAGAACCGCGGCCGCCAGAGGTTCAGCCCGAGGAAGGTGACGAGCAGGATCCCGATCAGCCACGCGCCGGAGAACGACGGCGTCGCCGACGGTTGGATCCCCGGCAGCCCGAGCGACCGCAGCCCCGAGTCCATCACCGGGAAGACCGCGTCCGTCATCGACCGCGAGAGGAACGCGATCGGGTCGAGCAGGCCGATCTGCAGGACGCCCATCACCGCGCCGGCCACCATCGCGCCGAGCACCCAGTACTTCAGCTGGTAGAGGCCGCGATACGCGTTCCCGTCGATCCGCCGCTTCGCGCGCCGCGGGAAGCCCAGCCAGTGCATCAGGTGGTGCAGCGTCCCGAACGGGCAGATCCAGCCGCAGAACGCGCGGCCGAGCAGGACCGTCAGGATCAGGATCGCCGCGCCGAGGAGCAGGCCCGTCGTTCTCTCGTGGTACAGGTGCCCGGTCCCGATCGACGTCGTCAGGCCGACCAGCGGATCCGCCTCGAGGAACAGCGAGACCGGGTAGCCCGCGATCCGCGGCGCGGCGGAGAGATACAGCAGCGCCACGAAGAGCACGAGGAAGACCGCCTGGATCACGATGCGAACGTTCGCGATCCTCATCCCGCGATCTCCTTCGGAGAAAGCGACGCCCAGTCCGCCGTGCCGACGCCCTTCGCCTCGGCGAGTCCCAGGTAGCCCACGTCCGCCGGGTCGAGGTCGAGCAGCGTCGTCCCGAACGCGTCGAGCGCGACGCCGTCGATGGAGGCCACGATCACGTCTCCGACCTTCACGTCGTCCGGCGACCCGCCCGTCGGGCCGTTCCGGAAGAGGATGCGCGTGCCGTCGAGGATGGAGAGCGTCGGCCGCATCAGCACGCCGAGGTCGGCGATCGCGTCGTCGATCCG
>JBDLIY010000117.1:0-9724 GCA_039714635.1 Planctomycetota bacterium | reverse complement strand
CCGTCGGCCGTCCGCGCGGAGACGACGAGATCTGGCCCCGTCTCTCCCACCGCCTGGTGGTGGCTCGACGTGACGGAGATCCTGTCCGTCCCGAGGATCTCCGCGAGCTTCGTGCCCGCGACGACGTCGATCGCGTGGCCGGCGCCCGGCGAGACTGACACGATCTCGTGGTCGATGAGGCCCGGCGTGTTCTCCGTCGTCAGGTGCTGGACCACGGTGCCGCCGAGGGCCACGGCGAGGACCTGGATGCCGCGGCAGATGCCGAGGAGCGGCCTGTCACCATCGTCCGCGTACCGGCAGAGCGCGATCTCGCATTCGTCCCGCGCGGGGTCGATGGTGCGGAGGCCCGGGTCGGGGTCCTCGCCGAAGTGTTTCGGATCGACGTCGCCGCCGCCGGTGAGCAGGAAGCCGTCGAGGCGCGACGCGATGGCGAGGGTCTCTTCCGGAGCGGCGCTGGACGGGAGGACGACGGGGATCCCGCCCGCGGCGCGCACGGCGTCGAGGTAGGCGTGGGCGACCGCCGCGGCCGGATAGGTCGCGCCGTGGCGCGTGAGGAAGGCGACGTCCGTCGTGACTCCGATGAGTGGTCGTTCCATGGGTGAACGGAGTATCGGGCGCACGGCCACCGCGCACAAGAAACCGGCCCGCCCCCCCGACAAAGCGGCAGAACGCTGACAGGCGTCGGTCTGCCACCGCGGCGGCAGAACGCTGACAGGCGTCGGTCTGTCACCGCGGCAAAGCGACGCCTGTCATCAGTGTGCCGCTTCCGCGCGAGCCAGTGGACCCCGCACGAGCGGCAGCCCCCGTGAGACGGGCGAGATCGCCGGCACCCGGGCACGAGGCCCCGCCCGGCGGGATTCTCAGGCTTGGCGAGCATGACAGGCCCTGGGCGGGCTATCCTCTCGGCCATGAAACCGATCGTGGTGGTGCACGGGGGCGTCTCCGCTCCCGCCGAGTGGAAGGACGGCTGCGTGGCGGCCGCGGAGGCCGGGGTCGCGGCTCTCCGCGACGGAGCGGGCGCCCTCGACGCGGCGATCGCGGCGACCATCGCGCTCGAGGAGGACGGCCGCTTCAACGCCGGCCGCGGCTCCGTCGTCCGCATCGACGGCGAGACGATGGAGATGGACGCCGGCCTGATGACCGGCGAGGGCGAGATCGGCGCCGTCGCCTCGCTCCGCGGCTTCCGCAACCCCATCCTCGCCGCGCGCGAGGTGATGGACACGCCCCACGTCCTCCTCGCCGGGCCCGGGGCGGCACGGTTCTGCGAGCGGCGCGGCCTGGAACCCCGCACCGAAGGCCCGACGCCGGAGTGCATGGACCGCCACGTGAAGGTGATGGCCCGCCTCGCCGCCCGAACGATCCGCCGGCCGGAGTGGCGCGACGCCGACTGGGAACGGATGTGGAACTTCGAGACGCCGCTGCCGGAGGACCTCCGTCCGACCGACACCGTGGGCGCGGTGGTCCGCGACGGCGAGGGCCGGTTCGCGGTGACGAACTCCACCGGCGGTGCGGTGCCGATGCTGCTCGGGCGCGTGGGCGACTCGCCGATCCCCGGCGCCGGGTTCTGGGCCGGACCCCACGGCGCCGTCACCACGACGGGCGTCGGGGAGGCGATCATCTCGCGCCTCGCCGCGAAGGCGATCTACGACCGGTTGGCCGACGGCGAGACGCCGCAGGCCGCGGTGGACGCGGTCGTCGCGGAGTTCCCGGAGTACGACTGGTTCGGCGCGCTCGCCGTGAACGCGACCGACCACGCGATCGGCCGGAACCGCCACATGCCGGAGGCCATCCTCTTCGCGTGAAGATCGAGAAGCTCCACGACTGGGACCTCACTCCGAAGGAGGCGATCCGCCTCCAGGCGCGTCTGTCGGAGAAGCTCGTCTTCACGCCGCCGCCCCGCCGGCCCCGCCTCGTCGCCGGCGCCGACTGCGCCTTTACGAAGGACGGCGGCACGGTGGTCGCCGCGGTCCTCGTTCTCTCGTTTCCCGGCCTCGAGGTCGTCGAGCGGGCGGTCGGCCGCGCGCCCGCCGTCTTCCCCTACGTCCCCGGCCTGCTCTCGTTCCGCGAGGCGCCGGCGCTGCTCGACGCGTTCGCGAAGATCGAGTCGTCCCCCGACGTCGTGATGTTCGACGGCCAGGGACTCGCCCATCCGCGCCGTCTCGGCCTTGCGTGCCACCTGGGCCTGTGGCTCGACGTCGCGACGATCGGCTGCGCGAAGAGCCGGCTGGCGGGGACGAGCCGCGGCGACCCGCGGCCGTCGCGAGGCTCGTGGCGGAAGCTCTCGATCGACGGCGACGAGGTCGGCCGGGTCCTGCGGACGCGGGACGGCGTGAAGCCGCTCTTCGTGTCGCCGGGCCACCGGGCCGACGTCGCGGGAGCGGCGCGGATCGTGCTCGCCACCGGGGTCGGCTACCGGCTGCCGGAGCCGACGCGGCTCGCCGACCGGGAGGTCGCGCGGCTCACGAAAGGTGCGTAACCGGGGATTCGGCGGCCCGGTGCCCACGTGAAAACGGTTTCGGGGATTCGGTGGCAGCACAATGTTCAGGCCCCGAGGGGCGTGAAGCCCTCCAGCGCCATCGGGACGGCCTCCGCGGCCAGCGCGGCGGATCGCTCCCCTCGCAGGGCCGGGTCGCGGATCGTGTCGAGCATGAACGCCTCGAGGGCGGTCCCCGGCGCCAGGCGATCGCGTGCGAGACGCAGCATCTCCGCCTGCCCCACCGCCTCGAAGACGCGGCCCTTCGCCGGGATCGACTCCAGCGCGATCGGCTCCGGCCCCACGGCGCCCGCCGCCGCGACGTAGACGGAGACTTCCCCGGCCGGCGGCGCGTCCGACCAGGTCACGCGATCGCCGGAGAGCCTTCCGTAGAGATAGACGCTCCCGGCGCCCTCGCTGGCGTGCATCCGATCGAGTTGCTCCGCGGTCAGCCACGTCACGTGGACGAAGGCCGTCGTGCCGGGGGAGTCGTGGATCGTCGCCGGGACCGATCCGTAGTGCGCGAAGAGCGCCGCGTAGACGACGTCCACGTCGGCCACCGCCGCGCGCGTCACCGGGATCGTTACGCCGGACAGGTCCCCGAACTTCCGGATCAACTGGTCCGGCGACGCGTTCGATCCGTAGGCGAGCACCGGCGTCCGCCCGCCGAAATCGGCACCGTCCACCGGAGCGACGACACCGTCCTCGAAGAGATACGAAAAGCCGGGGACTCCGTACGGGTACCCGAACGCCCGGGCCAGGGCCTCGCGGTCATTCGTGTCCATCGCCGTCCTTTCCGAACGCGCGCGCGTCCGCCTCGGCCGCCACGCGCCGCCCCTCCTCCACGTCCACGCGGGAGAGCAGGAGCAGGCCGATCACGAAGAAGCCGGCGATCCCGAGCATGGCCGGGCGGACGCCGCCGAACAGCGACTCGGACGCGACGAAGACGAGCGGGCCGAGGATGGCGGAGAACTTCGCCATGACGGAGAAGAGGCCGAAGAACTCGCCGGAGAGCGCCTTCGGCGACAGGGCCGCGTAGAGGCTGCGGCTGATCGCCTGGCTCCCGCCCTGGACGATGGAGATGAAGAACGCCAGGAACCAGAACTCCATCACGGCGCCGAGGGCGAAGCCCCAGACCGCGATGACGAAGTAGGCGCAGAGCGCGAGAACGATCGTCGACTTCGGCGTCATGCGGGAGGCGAGGCCGGCGAACAGGACGCGGCCCACCGTGACCGCGAAGAGGAACGCGACCGCCTGGACACCGACGAGCATCGCGAAGATCAGGGCGAGGTCGCTCTCCCGCTCGGCGGGCAGGGCCTCGAGCTTCTCGATGGTCACCGGGCCTCCGCGGGCCCGGAGGAGCGGCTCGTGTCTCCCGGGTGCGTCGGGATCGTAGATCCGTTCCTGCCGGAAGGCGAGACGGTCCGACGCCGTGTCGATCCGGAAGTCCGGACCGCCGTCGATCGTCCCGAAGCCGGGGCCGACGGCGTAGGTCACGCGGATTCGCCCCCGGTAGTTCAGGAGGACGTGGTCACCGTCCGGGATCTCGCCCGGTTCCAGGACGGCCCCTTCGCCGACGAAGCCGTCCCCCGCTTCGATGGCGGCCGGCCGGGCTCCGACGACGTCCGGAGGGAGGATGTAGGCGCCGACCACGCCGACGACGGGCAGCAGCACGACGTTCGCCAGCACGAAGGCGAGGAAGCCCGCCCGGCGCTTCGAGCCGGCCGACGCGATCCCGCCGAAGACGAGGCTGAACGGGATCCCGACGAACTGGACGAGGAGGATGGCGAGGATCAGCTCGGCGCCGCTGAAGCCGAGGGACGCCCCGTAGATCGCGGCGACGCCGATGATCGTCCCGATGCCGTCGTTGTAGACGAGGAAGGCGATGAGGAACCGGAACAGCTGCCGGTACTTCCGGATGCTCGAGAACGTCCGGCCGAGGCGCCGGAAGCTGGTCGCCACGACGCTCCCCTCCTCCCGCCGCTCCGCCGCCTCCGGCTCGGGGACGCGCAGGAAGATCGGGATCGAGAAGAGCCCCCACCACACGGCCACGGAGAGGAACGTGAGAGGGAAGGCGACGTCCGGATCCATCGTCGTGAGCATCACGGCGTTGATCGCCAGCAGGACGCCGCCGCCGAGGTAGCCGAACGCGTAGCCCTGCGCGGAGACGCGGTCCTGGTCCGCCGGTCGCGCGACGTGCGGCAGGAGGGAGTCGTAGAAGACGTTCGACGCCGCGAACCCCACCCGGCCGACGACGAAGAAGGCGGAAGCGAGCAGCCAGTCGCCGTGGCCGACGAACACGAGGAGCGAGGTGCCGAGGACGCCGATCCCGACGAAGATCCCGAGGAAGCGCTTCTTTCCGCGCATGACGTCCGCCATGGTGCCGAGCACCGGGGCGATGACGGCGACGATGGCGAGGGAGAGGGAGAGCGTCAGCGTCCAGTTGCGGACCGCGCTGGGCAGGTTCGCCCCGGCGACCTTGTCGTAGAAGACCGGCAGGACCGCCGCGAGGATGGTGGTGGCGAAGGCGGAGTTCGCCCAGTCGTAGAGGATCCACGCCCGGATGCGGCGCCGGTACTCCCGCTCGTTCGGCATGGGCGCTCATGTTACCCGCACCGGGCCGCCCGTTTGTTACCCTCCTCCGATGATTTCGACCCAGGCTTCCGCTCCCGTCCGGATCGACCTCGCGGGAGGCACGCTCGACATCTGGCCGGTCTATCTGCTCTTCCCCGGCGCGCTCACGGTGAACCTGGCGATCCGCCTTCCGGCCCGCGCCCGCGTCACCCCGCGCAAAGACGGCCGCGTCGTCCTGCGCGCGAAGGATCTTCCGGCCCTCGTCGAAGCCGACGACCTCGATTCGATCCCCGACGACTCCGCGCTGCCGCTCCACGCGGCCATCGCCCGCTGCGTGCGGCCGTCGGGCGGCTTCACGCTGGCCACCCGTGCCCGGGTCCCGCGCGGCTCCGGCCTCGGCGGCTCCTCGGCCCTCGCCGTGGCCGCGCTGCGCGCGCTGTCCGTCGCGAACGGGGCGCCCTGGGGCAAGGCGAAGATCGTGGCCATCGCGAAGGACCTCGAAGCCGCCGTGCTCGGTATCCCCACGGGGACGCAGGACCACCTGGCCTCCGCCTGGGGCGGCCTGTCCACCGTTCGCCTCGACCCCGGAGGCGCGAAGCGCGAACGACTCCGCGCGGACGTCGACGGCCTCTGCCGCCACCTCGTGCTCGCCATCGCCGGCGCGTCGAGGCTCTCCGCCACGACGAACTGGGACATGGTGAAAGGGGCCGTGGACGACCGCGGGGACGTGCGGGCCAGGTTCCGGGAGATCGTCGCCGCGGCTCACGACGTCCGCGGGGCGATCCTCGCGGGCGACATCCCCGGCGTGGGGCGGGCGGTGGAGCGCGAGTACGGGGCGCGCCGCGGCCTGGCGAAGGGCGTGGAGACGAAGGAGATGCGCGAACTCCGCGGCGCGGCGCGCGAGGCGGGCGCTCTCGGCGGCAAGGTCTGCGGCGCCGGCGGCGGCGGGGGCATGCTCTTCGTCGTGCCGCGCGGCCGGAAGAAGGCGGTCTCGGCGGCCCTCGCGGAGGCCGGCGCGCGGGTCCTGCCGTTTTCGCCGGACGCGGAGGGCCTCGTCGGATGAACTCGCGCTGGCCACAATCCGCAGCTGCCCTTCCTGTCACGCCGCGGGAGGCGGCAAGGACACGGCCGGACCTGATTCCCGGACTCTCTCCCGCCCACGGGATGCAACGGGTGGTGACCCCATGCGGATGAACTCTCCCCGACTGGTCCTCTTCGACCTGGACGACACGATCGCCGATACGTCGGGCACGATCCTCAAGCTCGCGGAACGCTCGGCGACCGAGGCCCTGATTGCGCACGGCCTGCAAACGAACTTCGACGAGGCCTGGGCCGCGTTGAGGAGGATCCGATCCGCCGATCCCGGCGCCCGCTTCCTGGAAGACCTCGTCGCTCAATTCGGCGCCCCCGACCCGGTCGCCTGCCACGACGCCGCCCGCCGGGTCTTCTTCGCGAGCCGGCCGGAGGAGATCGGCCTCGTCCCCGGCGCCCTCGAGGTGCTGGACGAACTCCGGGCGCGCGGGATCCCGCTGATCCTCGTCACGTTCGGCGTGCCGGAGGCCCAGTCGCGGAAGGTGGAGGTCCTCGGCATCCGGGACCGGTTCGAGGCGGTCCATATCGTGCCCCTCGACGAGGGGCCGGACAAGACGGCGGTCTTCGCGGAGATCGTCGACGGGAACGGCTGCGCGCCCGCCGACGTCTGGGTGGTCGGCGACCGCCCCCCGGGAGAGGTGAAGTCGGGCAACCTCCTCGGCCTGACGACGATCCGCGTCCGTCGCGGCGAATTCGCCACCCTCGACCCGGCGTCAACCGACGAGGAGCCCGACGTCACGATCGACGACCTCAGGAAGCTGACGGCGCTCCTGCCGTAGCGGCCGGCTTCGCGACCTCTCCGTTTCCACCGGCGCCGTTCGAACCGTTCCCGTTCGCGCCGCCGTTGCCGTTCGGCCCGGCCTCTTTCGCGAACCGGATCGACATCGGCTGGGAGACGCCCAGCTCCGGCATCGACACCCCGTAGAGCGCGTCGGCCTCCGTCATCGTCCGCTTGTTGTGCGTGATGATGATGAACTGGCTCTCGTGCGTGAACTCGCGGAGCACGGTCAGGAAACGGTCGATGTTCGACTCGTCCAGGGCCGCGTCCACCTCGTCCATCAGCGCGAACGGGCTGGGCCGCGCCTTGAAGATCGCGAAGAGGAGCGCCACCGCGGTGAGGGTCTTCTCGCCGCCGGAGAGGAGGTTCAGGTTCTGGAGTTCGCGGCCCGGCGGGCGGCAGAGGATCTCGATGCCCGCCTCGAGGATGTCCTCGCCCTCCTCGAGGAGGATGTCCGCGGAGCCGCCGCCGAACAGCTTCCGGTACATGACGCGGAAGTGCTCGCGGATCTCGGCGAACGCGGTCTCGAAGCGCTCGCGGCTCTCCCGGTTGACCTTCCGGAGGATCTCGGTCAGCTGCTCGCGGGAGGCGTTGAGGTCGGCCTCTTCGCCGTTCAGGAACTTCACCCGCTCATCGACCTCCTGAAGCTGGTCGATCGCCTCCATGTTCACGTTGCCCATGCGGTCGATCTTCCGCTTGAGGTCGCCCACCTCCCGGTCCAGCTCCTCCCAGTCGATCTCCTCCGGGATGAACCCCTCGTGGAGGTCGACGAGGTCGAGCTCGAACTCCTCCGCGATCCGCTCCACGAGCCCCTCGAGCTTCAGGCGGATCTCGTTCTCGCGAAGCCGGAAGTCCTCGAGCGCGCCGCGGTACTTCTCGTGCTCCTCGCGCAGCCCGTCCGCCTCTCCACGGCGGGAGAGGAGCGTCGCCCGCGCCTCCTGGTGCTTGCGGCGCACGTCGGACACGCGGCGCTGACAACCTTCCTTCTGCTTCTCGCCGTCGGCCGCCTCGCGCTCGGCCGTCTCCGCCTCGAGGCGCGACTCGTCCCGGCGCAGGCGGCAGTTCTCCGCCTCCACCGCGGCCAGATCCAGGCTGCGGCGGGCGTCCGCGACGGCGCGCTCGATCGCCTTCGCGCGCTCCTCGGAGCCCGCGAGGCGCTCCCGGGAACGGGCCAGGGCGACGGAGAGCTCCGTGCGCTCGCCCTCCGCGGTCCGGGTCGTCTCCCTCGCCTCGGCGAGGGACGTCTCGAGTCCCGCCGCCTCGTTGCGGAGGGCCTCCTCCTCCACCGCCAGCTCCGCCGCCTCCCGGTCGAGACGCTCGGCCGACGACGTCGCCACCCGGCGCTGCTCCGAAATCTCCGTTCCCTCAACGGTGAGGACGTGCGTCTCGTCGGCCAGGCGCGCCAGGTCCTTCACGCATCGATCGAGACCGGCTTCGGCCTCCCGGGCCTCGCGCGACGCGATGGTAAGTTCCTCGCGCAGCGTCCGCGTCTCCGTCCGGAGGTCGTGGTGGTTCTCGCGGAGCCGCGTCAGCGCCTCCTCCAGCGCGCCACGCTTCTCCTCCTCGGCGGAGATCTTCCGCGAGAGCTCCTCGATCTCGGCGTTGCGCGTCAGGAGCGACGTCGTCGCCGCCTGCCCCGCGCCGCCGGAGATGTTCCCGATGCGGCCGAGCACCTCGCCGCCGCCGGTGATGATGCGGAGCGAACGGCCGCCGTTGCCGGCGAATCGCCGGGCCGCGTCCACGTCGGAGACGATCACGGTGTCGGAGAGCAGCGCCTCGAGCAGGCGGTCGTGGCCGCCGGTGGCGCGGGCCCCGCCCTTCGCGGGGCGGACGTCGCCGGCGTCGCCGACCACCGGTCCCGCCTCCCGAAGCTCCTCGAGCGGCAGGAAGAGCGCCCGGCCGAGCTCCTCCCGCTTCAGGAACTCGATGGCGGCGAGCGCGTCGGCGAGCGTCTCGGTGACGATGCCCTGCGCGCAGGCGCCGATCGCCAGTTCGGTCGCGGCGGCGTCCGGCCCCTCGACCTTCACGAGGTCGGCGACGACCCCGAGGATGCCGGTCAGCGTGGAGTCCTCCCGCTCCGCCTCCTCGAGAATCCGCTTCACCGACTGGTTCATCCCCTCGCGACGCGCCTTCAGGCTCTCGAGGACGTCGAGGCGGGACCGCCAGCCGGAGAGGTTGCTGTCCGCGGCGCTCGCCTGGCCGGAGAGGTCCGCGAGCCGCTCCTCGAGGCTGCCCACCTCCTTCTCGGCCGCTTCCAGGCGCACCCGGACGTCGGTCTCCCGCTCGTCCTTCGCGGCGCGGTCGGCTTCGAGCCCCTCCCGCTTCGCGATCAGCTCATCCTGCTCGGAGCGGATCGCCGCGGCGCGCCTCTCGATGCGCTCCTCGACGACCTCGCCGCTGCGGAGCGTCGTGGCGACCGACGCGCGCTCGTTCCGGACCTTCGAGCCCCGCGCCAGGACCTCCTCGCGACGCCGGTTCACGTCGCGGATCGCGGACGAGCGCTCCGTCTCGACGCCGCGGGCCTCGCGGATCCGGTCCTCGGACCGGGTCAGCTCGGTCTCCCGCAGGCCCGCCTCCGCGGCCAGGGCCGTCAGCTCGCCGCCCAGCTTCTCCTTCTCCTCGCCGTACTCCGCCAGGCGGAGCCGGGTCACCTCGATCTCCGACTCGTAGCTCCGGACGCGGTCCTCGAGCTCCGCGCTCATCCGGCGTCCGTGCTCGCTGCGCTCCTTCGCCGAGCGGATCTCGGCGTCCACGCGGTAGAGCTCGCCCTCGGCGTCCGAGAGCTGCCGCGTGAGCCGGTCGAACTC
>JBDLIY010000116.1:0-9765 GCA_039714635.1 Planctomycetota bacterium | reverse complement strand
ATCGTCGGTTCCGGCGCCTACCGGGAGGTCCTCGAAGGGCTCGTCCATGCCATCGCCAGCGGCAACGAGGCCCTCCTCGACGCCCTGGTGGCGAAGGGGAACGATCTCGACGACACGCATCTCGAAGGTCCGTGGGAGGCGGTGGCCGCGTATCTCTCCGCGCCCGGAAACCGCCGGACCGTCCTGTCGGCGGGACGCCGTTTCGCGGAGCACGTGCACTTCACCGGACGGATGTCGCACGACCTCCTGTGCCACCTCTTCCCCTGCGCCGATGTCGCCGTGTTCCCCTCGGTGATCCCCGAGGCCTATCCCCTGGTCCTCATGGAGTCGCTCTCGAACGGCGTGTTGCCGGCCGCCTCGGACTTCAGCGGTTTCGCCGAGGGACTCGATCACCTCGTGCCCGAGCTGGGCCGGGAGCTGGTTCAGAGCATGCGCCTGCCGATCGACCCCGCGACCTGTGTGGCCGGGATGGTGGAGCGGCTCTCGTCGCTCCTGGCGCAGCCCCGCGATGACGCGCGGAAGGCCCGGCTGCGGGACATCGCCGTCCGCCGGTACGACTGGAAGATCCGGGCGCGGGAGATGGCGGCCGCCTACGACGATCTCCGACGCGAGGACCCGACTTCGGCGGACTGACTACTCGTACGCCGCCGCGATCTCCTTCGCCACCTTCCGCAGGTTGGCCGGGACGTCCTCGGCCAGCGGGTCGATCCGTCGGACCTCGGCGCCGATGGCCTTTGCGATCGCGTCCGCCGTCTGGCCGGCGATCTGGGGCTGGACGAAGATCACGCGCACCCCGTCCTTCTTCGCCGCCGCGACGAGCTTCGTGATCTCCGCCTCCGACGGCTCCTTCCCCTCGATCTCGATCGCGACCTGGGTCATGTTCATCGAGTCGAGGAAGTAGCCCCAGGAGGGGTGGAAGACGTAAACGCGGCGCCGGCCGACCGGGCCGAGGACCTTCCGCAGGTCCTCGTCGAGGACGCGGAGTTCCTCGAGCGTCTCGCTCAGGTTCCGTTCGAATTCCCCGGCGTGGTCCGGGTCGAGCCGGCAGAGCTCGTTCGAAACGACGGTCGCCTGGATCGACAGATGGGCCGTGGAGAGCCAGACGTGGGGGTCTTCGCCCTCGTGGACGTGGCCCTCGTGCTCGTGGGAGCAGAGGTGTCGGAGCTGGATCCCCTCCCGCAGGTCGACGACCTTCACCCCGGATCCGGAAAGCGTGTCCTTCCAGCTTCCATTCTCGAACGGGACGCCGGTGCGGAACCACGTCTTCGCCCGCATCACCTCGCTGACCTGCCGGTCCGTCGGCTGGTAGGTCGCCGGGCTCTCGCCGGGGCCGACGAGGGTGACCACCTTCACGTACTCCCCGCCGATCTGCTTGACCAGCCAGGCGTGGGGGAGAACGCTCGTCACGACCGTCAGGCCGTCGTCGCCGGAGCCCCCGCAGCCCGGGACGACGAGGAGCGTCGCGGCGAGAATCAGGATCGCCGTTCTCATGACACCTCCAGCCACTTCTCGCCGAGTTTCCGCTCCGCCAGGCTCCGCGACCGCTTCTTCGCGACCTTCCACGCCGCCACCGGCGCCTTCGTCGCGACGATCGCGACCTCCGTCGGCCGGCCGTGCCGCGCCACGAGGAACCGCAGCGCGTCCCCCGGCGCCGCCCAGCGGATCCGATCCGCGAGCTCCGCCGCGGAAGCGACCCGCCGGTCGTTGACGAACACGACTTCATCCCCCGCCAGCAGCCCGCAGAGGTGCGCCGGGGTGTCGACCGGCACCTTCGCGACGAACACCCGCCCCTCGCGCGTCTCCCACTCCGCGCCGACGAAGCCCTCCTGCGTCGCCTTCGGTTCCAGCCGGCCGCGCTTCGGCCGATCCGGTGCCAGCCGGTATCCCGCGAGACCCAGGTACTCGTCGAAGTCGATCTCCATCGTGGTGTCGAGCATGCCGTCGAAGATCTCCGGCAGTTTCGCCCCCGCCGCCGCCTCGCACGCGCTCCGGAACCGCCGCTCCGTCAGGCCCGCGTAGTTCTTCCGCTTCGTGTCCCGGAACACGGTCCGCATCGCGTCGTCGAGAGAGCCACGACCCTTCGACCGCTTCCGGATGAGAAGGTCCGCGCACATCCCGACGAGCAGCCCCTTCGTGTAGAAGGAGATCCCGCGGTTCCCCCAGTTCGCGTCCTTCGACATGAACTTCGTCCAGGAGTCGAACGAGGCGTCGTGCAGGTTCTCGAGGCGCCGGCCGGGCGTTGTCCTGAGCGTCGTGACGTTGTTCGCGATCTTGCGGAGGTAGTCCTCCCGCTCCGTGAGCCCCGCCCGCATCACGATCCGATCGTCGAAGTAGCTCGTCAGCCCCTCGAAGATCCACATCAGCTTCGTGTGCTGCTCATTGAGATAGTCGAATGGCACCAGGTCGGCCGGCCGGATCCGCTTCACGTTGTAGAGGTGGAAGAACTCGTGGGCGGACGTGGCGAGGAACTTGTTCACGTAGCGCTCGGGACTCTCGAAGCACGCCGGCAGCATCGTGAGGGTCGTGGAGTTGCGGTGTTCGAGCGAGCCGGTGGGCTCCGGCGTCACGTAGAGCAGGAAGACGTAGCGGTCGTAGGGCAGCTCGCCGAACATCCGCCCTTCCTCCTCCACGATCTTCGCGAGGTCGGCGACGACCTTCGCCGGGTCCGTCGCGATCGGGCCGCCGACGATGGCCAGCTCGTGCGGCTTGCCTCCGGCCTCGAAACGGCGCACCTCGTGGTTCCCGATCTCGATGGGGGAGTCGATCAGGTGGTCGTAATCCTCCGCCTCGCGGAGGCGCGGGTCGCCGTTCACGGGCTCGAGGCCGGTGGAGATCCGCTTCCACGCCTCCGGCGCGTCGATCGCGAGCGTCGCCGGCTCGTGCTTCGTTCCGTGGATCCATGGAAAGACGCTCGGTCCGAACAGCGACGCGTGATGCGCGTCCACGAACGAGTAGGCGTCGCCCCACTTCGGCGCGTGGATGGTCAGCGTGACGACGACGCTCTTCCCGCGCCCCTTCCGGATCCGCCAGGTGGAGACGCCGTCCTTCTCGACGGCGACCTCGCGCCCCGCGGGCGTCCGCGCGCGGATCGTCTCGACGTTGCGGGAGTACTCCCTCAGGACGTACCACCCCGGCGCCCAGCGGGGCATCGAGAGGAGCGCGTCGCCGGCGGGAAGGTCTGCCGCCGCCAGCTCGACGGTCAGGCGCTGGGTGGCGGGGGAGGGGATCGAAACCCCGTATCGAAGTTCGGCCACTATTCGGTCTCCTCGTTCTCGCCGGCCCCGGGCTCTTCCTCCGGCGGCGGTGGCGTCTGCAGCAATTCCTCGATTCGCCGCGTGATCTGCCGCGAGATCCACAGGTCCCGGTTCGGGTCCAGGAGGCGGACCTGCTCCGAGAACTTCCGCCAGTCTTCGAAGCCGTGCGCGACGACGACCTCCTGCTTGACGACCGGCACGCGCCGCACGAACTCCGGGCCGTGCTCTTCGTACTCGGTGCCCAGGCGCTCGAGGATCCCGGTCAGGACCGCGTCGGCGGTCTGCGCGTCCGTGGCGGGGAGCCCGGCGTCCTCCGTGCCCGGCATCTTGCCGCAGGCCGCGAGGAGCAGGACGAGGGTGAGAAAGGCGGTGCGGTTCATGTTCGGCCTCCCGCGGCGCGCGCCACCAGGTCCATCGCGGCGCGCGCGGCGTTCTCGATGATCTCGGTCTCGTCCGCGATCTCGAGCTCGCGGTGGTGCATCAGGACTTCGCCGCCGGCGATCGTGGTCACCACGCACTCGGGGCCCGCGGCGTAGATCAGGCTGGAGACGGCGTCGTGGACGGGCTGCGTCGAGGCGCCCGACAGGTCGACGAGGATGACGTCCGCGGGCGCGTCGACCGACAGCGTCCCCGGGCCGAGCCCGTAAGCTTCGGCGACGCCGGACGTCCCGAGCGCGAGCGCCTCCGCGGCGGGCAGGCACGTAGGGTCGCCGGCGCGGTGCTTCTGGACGAGGGCGGCGATCTTCATCTCCTCGAGGAGGTTCAGGTTGTTGTTGCTGGCGGCGCCGTCCGTGCCGATTCCGACGCGGATCCCGGCCCGCCGGGCGGCGTCGACGTCGAAGATGCCGCCGACCGCGAGCTTCAGGTTGGAGACGGGGTTCGTGATGATCGTCGCGCCGGCCGCGCCGAGCATCTCCCGCTCCTCGTCGTCGAGCCAGATCCCGTGCGCCGCGACGAGGTTCGGCCCGAGGAGGCCGACGCATCCGAGGTGCTTCACGGGCCTCACGCCGTGCGCGGCGACGCAGTCCGCGACCTCCTGCTCCGTCTCCGAGAGATGGATGTGGACGATGAGGTCGTGCCGCCGCGCGAAGTCGGCGATGAACTCGAGGCTGCCCGGCGAGACCGTGTAGATCGCGTGGGGGCCGAGGGCCATCTTCACGCGGGGGCCGTACTTGTCGCGCTCGGCGTAGCGCTGGTGGACGCGCTCCTGGTGCTCCTTCGCCCGGTCCGGGTCTCCGTGGTCGATGAAGACCGAGGAGACGTGCGCCGTGACGCCCATGTCGTGGACCGCGCGGGACACGCCCTCGCGGTGCCAGTACATGTCGGAGAGGTAGGTCGTCCCGCTCCGGATCATCTCCAGGAGCGCCAGGCGCGTGCCGTGGTAGACGTCCTCCTCGGTCAGCTGGAGTTCCGCCGGCCAGATCCGCTGCTCGAGCCAGTCCATCAGCGGCATGTCGTCGCCGTAGCCGCGGAAGAGCGTCATGGCGGCGTGGGTGTGGCCGTTCTTCAGGGACGGGAAGGCGTGGAGGCCGTCGGCTTCGATGACCCGGTCGGCCTCGCGGTCCTCGCCGAGGGCGGCGATGAGGCCGTCCTCGATGAAGATGGAGGTCGCCCGGCCGTCGAGGATCGGATCGCGGATCAGCAGGCTCACGCGGCGCCTCCACCCGCCTCGAACTCAGCCCGGAACTCGATGAGGTTCGTGAGGATCTCGTTCGCCCGTGCCACGTTCGCGACGCGGTGGGCCTCGTACTCCTCGAAGGTCAGCGGTTCGCCGGTGATCCCGTTCGCGAAGTTGTCGACGACGCCGAGCATCGCGTAGCGCAGCCCGCGCTCCTGGAAGAGCGTCGCCTCCGATGCCGCCGTCATGCCGACGATGTCGCCGAGGGGCGCGATCCACCGGACTTCGGCGCGGGTCTCGAAGCGCGGCCCCCGCGTCTCGACGTAGACGCCGCCGTCGACGACGGGGCCTTCCGTCGCGCGGGCCGCCCGGAGCAGGAGTTCGCGCAGGTCGCCGTCGAGGGTGGGCACGATGTGCAGCCGCTCGTCGCCGGCCGAGGTCGGGGGCGGGTGGATGGAGAGGTAGTCGTCGGCGACGAGGACGGTCCCGGGTCCGAGGTCCACGTCGAGGGAGCCGACGGAGTTGAGTCCGACGATCTCCGTGACGCCGAGGGCGCGGAACGCGTCGGCGTGGGCGAGGTGGGGGATGCGGTGCGGCGGGTGGTAGACGCCGGTGCCGTGCCGGCCGAGGAAGACGTACCCCTCGCCGACGTGGCAGACGACGTCGCCGTGGTCGGTGTCGACGCGTTCCTCCTCCGCGTCCGCGAGGACGGCGCCTTCGAGAAACGAGCTCCCGCCGGTGATACCGAGTGGTCCGATCATGTTGCGCAGTCTACCGCGATACCGAGACAGGTTCTTTCATCCCATACTCCCGAAATCGCGTCCTCCGGATCGGCGCGCGGTGTCCACGAGGGTAGGGCTTTGAGCGGTTTGGAAGGAATGTTCCCGTCTCGGTACTGTCCCCCCCGGGCGGTAGGCTTCTTTCGTGGCGCGGGGCGTCCTCCACCTTCATGAGCCGCGGCTCGGCATCGGGCTGCCGACGCGGACCGTTCGGCCGTTCCGGCGGTCCGGCGACGCGATTCTCGACGCCTTCGCCACCGCCGTCGCCACGCCGGCCGAGCGCGTCGTCGTCACCGGACGCCTGTTTGATCGGCCCGCGCCCCCCGGACACCTCGTCCAGCGCGTCGTCCAACTCCTCGGCGATCGCGTCGCCGCCGGGACGCCCGCCGCCGTGCCCGCCGACTCGCCGATGGCGCTCCTCTTCCTCGGCGCCGGCGTCCAACTGGGAGGCGACTTCGATCCGGAAGGCGCCCGCGCGTTCCACCGTCACGGGGAGTTCCGCCTCCTCCTCGACGGCCGCGCCGCCGTCCGGCGCGTCCCGCTCCCCGGCACGAAGGAACTCCGCCTCGACGTCACCGGCCTTGACGCCCGCGCCGTCATGGACCGTCTCGCCGCCCGGCTCGGCCGCGTCCGGGGCGCCCGGACCCTGCGCGTCGTCCTGACCGGCAAGAGCGACGACCCCGGCGTCCTCGGCCTCGGACCGCGGGAACTTCGGATGGTGCTGCCTGACGGCACCGAGGGCCACCTGGCGAAGGAGTTCGCCCCGCCGCCGCCGGTGCCGACGGAGGAGGACGCCCGGGAGGAGGCCCTGCGCGCGGCCCGCGAGCGCATGCCGGACCTGCCGAAGACCACGGGGACCTACGAGTTCCTGGACGACCGGAACCGCGTCCTCTACGTCGGCAAGGCCGTCGACATCCGGCGGCGCGTCGCCTCCCACTTCACCGCCGAGATCCGCGAAGCGTCGCCCCGGGGCCCGATGCTGATGACGGCCCGGACCGTTCGCCACCGCGAGGAGCCGAACGAGCTGATGGCGCTCCTCGCCGAGGCCCGGCGGATCCGCGAGGTCCGCCCGCCGTTCAACCGGCAGATGCGCGACCCGGAGGCGGCGCGTTACCTCCGGATCGACGTCGACGGCCCGGCGCCCGGGATCACGGCGGCCCGCGCCGCGCTCGACGACGGCGCCGAGTGGTGCGGACCGTTCCCGAAGCGCTGGGCGGTGGAGCGATCGCTGCGCTCCGTCCAGGTCGTCTTCGGCCTCGCGTCCTGCGGGGCCCCGTTCGCCGACCCCGCTCCGGTCGTCTGCACCGACCGCGACACCGGCGTCTGCGTCGCTCCCTGCCGTCGCCGGACCGGTGCCGCGTCCTACCGCGAGCGCGTCGGCCGCGCCGCCGACTTCCTCCTCGGCCGCGAGCGCCGCCCGCCGGCGTTCGGCGAAGTGAACCCGCTCTCCGCCGGTCTCCTCGGTGCGGAGGACCGTCGCATCCTCTCCGGATTCGCCAACGCGGCGCGGCGTTTCCTCGATACTCTCTCCGAGGCGACCGGGCTCGTCCTTCTGCCGGGCGGCCGTGCGCTCCTCGTCCTCGGCGGACTCGTCGCCGCGGAGCGCGATGTCCCTCCGGGCGAGGAGGAGTCGGTCCGCGAGTGGGCGAGGGCGCGCATCCGGAAGTACGAGCAGGGACCGTCCCGCACCTTCCTGCCCGCCGACCGGGCGGAGGAGGGGCGGATCCTCGCGTATTGGCTGAGGAACCGGACCCGTCGGGAGGAAGACGACGCATGAAGATCATGGAAGTCCGCGACCTGCCGGTGGCCGGCGTGAAGGTCGTGCACTACGCACGGTTCCCGGACGAGCGCGGCTACTTCACGGAGACGTTCCGGCGCGAGGAGATCGCCGAGGCCATCGCCGCCCCCTTCGACGTCGCCCAGGCGAACGAGAGCCGCTCGAAGGCGGGCGTGGTCCGGGGCCTGCACTTCCAGTGGAGCCCGTGGCAGGGCAAGCTCGTCCGGCCGATCGAGGGGCGCCTGATCGACCTCGCGCTCGACATCCGGATCGGCTCGCCGACCTTCGGGAAGATCGTCGGACGGGACATGGTCGCCGGCCGCGACCTCGACGAGGGCGAGTGGATCTGGCTGCCGCCGGGCATGGCCCACGGCGCCGTGTTCCCGGGAGACGGCGTGATCGAGTACCTCTGCACGTCGGCCTGGAGCCCGGGCAACGAGGCGTCGATCTCTCCGCTCGCCGACGACATCGACTGGTCGCTCTGCGAGCCGGATCTCGCCGCCGAGGTGCGGGACCTGCTCGCGACGAGCGCCATGATGAACCCGAAGGACCGCAACGGCTACACGCTCGCCTCGTGGCGGGAGACGGCCGACGCGGCGCGGTTCACGTGGGCGCCGGGGGAGCCGTACGACATTCGCGAGGAGCAGTCATGAACTACGTCCGCCTCGGCCGCACCGGTCTCCGGGTCAGCCCGATCTGTCTCGGCACGATGAACTTCGGGCCGTTCACCTCCGACCAGGACAGCTTCCGGATCATGGACACGGCCTGGGAGGCGGGGATCAACTTCATCGACACCGCCAACGTCTACGGCCGCGACAAGGGGAAGGGCTACTCCGAGCAGCTCGTCGGCCGCTGGCTCGATCGGGGCGGCGGACGGCGCGAGGACAGCGTCGTCGCCACGAAGGTCTACGGGATGATGGGCGACGGCCCGAACGAGCGCGGCCTCTCCGCCCGCCACATCCGCCAGGCCTGCGAGGCGAGCCTCGAGCGCCTCCACACGGATCACATCGACCTCTACCAGATGCACCACGTGGACCGGGACGCGCACTGGGACGAGATCTGGCAGGAGATGGAGCGCCTCGTCGACGCCGGCAAGGTCCTCTACGTCGGCAGCAGCAACTTCGCCGGCTGGCACATCGCCACCGCGAACCAGGAAGCGCGGCGGCGCGGGTACCTCGGTCTCGTCTCCGAGCAGAGCCTGTACAACCTCACCGAGCGGACGGTGGAGCTGGAGGTCATCCCGGCCTGCGAGGAGTACGGGATCGGCATCCTCCCCTGGAGCCCGCTGGCCGGCGGCGCGCTCGGCGGGATCCTCGGCCGCGAGAAGCGCGAGGGCCGGAGCGGCGACGACTGGGTGTCGACGATCCTCGAGCGGCACGGCGACCGCCTCGAACGCTACGAGGCGCTCTGCGCGGAGCTCGACGCGGACCCGGCGCAGGTGGCGTTGGCGTGGCTTCTCACCCGGCCCGCGGTGACGGCGCCGATCATCGGCCCGCGGACGCTGGACCATCTTCAGGGTGCGCTCGGCGCGCTGGACGTGGTCCTCGACGGTGACGCGCTGGCCGCGCTGGACGAAATCTGGCCCGGGCCCGGTGCCCCGGCTCCCGAGGCCTACGCCTGGTAGGGCGCGTTCTCCCCGCCCGGCAAGGTGCGCCGGGCCTCGTTCCACAGCGCCGTCCGATCCCCGGTAGGATGGCGATATGCGAACCCGACTGCTGGCGACTCTCGGTGTCATCGCCGCCGCCCTGTTCTACTTCCAGGTTCACGCCTTCACGGCCCCGCCGCCGTCGGCTCCCCGAGCCATGCTCCTCGAGGGCGTTCCCCACGTCCGCCAGAAGCCGGACTTCTGCGGCGAGGCCTGCGCCGAGATGTGGCTCCGAAAGCTCGGTCAGCGGCACACCCAGGACGACGTCTACAACTTCGCCGACCTCGACCCGTCGAAGGGCCGTGGCTGCTACGCTCCGGAGCTGAACCGGGCCCTGCGCCGGATCGGCTTCGCGACCGGCGACGTCTGGACGAAGGTCCCCGCCGAGCCGAAGGCGCTGCGCGGGCCGTGGGCCGAGCTTCTCGCCGACCTCGCGAAGGGCGTCCCGTCGATCGTCTGCACGCGTTACGACGCCTCGCCGGACACGACGGAGCACTTCCGTCTGGTCCTCGGCTGGGACGAGGCGACCGACGAGGTCGTCTACCACGAGCCGGCGGAGGACGCCGGTGCGTACCGACGGATGAAGCGCGGAGACTTCCTGTCGCTCTGGCCGCTGAAGGACTCGGAGGACCGCTGGACGGTCATCCGGATGCGGCTCGAGGGGAAGCGGTTCGCCGCGCCGCGGTCGCCGC
>JBDLIY010000115.1:0-9787 GCA_039714635.1 Planctomycetota bacterium | reverse complement strand
GCGCTCGATCCCGGCGAACTCGCGGAGCTTCGCCACGGCCTGCTCGCGGAAACCCAGCTCGTCCACGAACCCTCTCTCCATGGCGCGACGGCCGGTGAGGATCGTGCTCCTCAGCGCGCGGACGCTCTCCACCGTGACCGGGATGCGGCCCTTGTCCTTCCGGCCCGCGACGACGAGACGGACGAACTTCCCGTAGGCGTCGTCGACGTAGCTCTGGATCAGCGCGCGCTCCTCGATCGTCATGTCGCGGTTCGCGGAGCCGATGTCCTTCATCTCCGCCGACTTCACGTTGTCCCAGCGGACGCCGAGCTTCTCCTCCATCAGTTCGCGCCAGTTCATGATCGACCAGATGACGCCGATGGAGCCGGTGATCGTGTCGTCGTGGGCGACGATCCAGTCCGACGCCATGGAGACGTAGTAGCCGCCGGAGGCCGCGACGTCGGTCATGTAGACGACGACCGGGACCTGGTGCTCGTCCTTGAAACTCCTCAGGTACGCGAGGATCTGGTCCGAGGCGCGGATGCCGCCGCCGGGGCTGTTCACGCGGAGGAGGATGCCCTTGAGGTTCGGCTCGCGGGCCGCGTCTCTCAGGCACGACCGGACCCACTTGACGGGGTTCGGGCCGCCGGCCTTCGCGTCGACGATCACGCCCTCGACGGGGATCTCGATGAAGACCCCCTGCTCATCGGCCACGTCGTCCAGGACCACGCGCTGCCCTTCCGTGGACGGTACGAGGTCGGACAGGCCGGCCAGGATCATCGCGAACACCGAGATCACGCCGACGAAGAGGGCGAGGAGAATCCAGGGCCAGACCGGCCGCGAGGCCCGCCGGTCGACGGGATACGGGGCCGGCGGCGGCACGGGGCGGTCGTCGTTCATGCTTCCTGCGCTTCGCGCTCGGCGCGCCGCTTCGCCACCTCGGCGTCGATGTAGGCGATGTACTCCTCGCTGTTCGTGCCGGGCCGGAACAGCTGGCCGACACCCATCTCGTCGAGCTTCGGCATGTCCTGGTCGGGGATGATGCCGCCGCCGGTGACGAGGATGTGCGTCGCGCTCTGTGCCGTGAGCAGCGCCATGACCTTCCGGAAGAGGGTCAGGTGCGCGCCCGAGTGCACGGACAGGCCGATCGCGTCCACGTCCTCCTGGATCGCGTCGCGCACGATCATGTCCGGCGTCTGGCGGAGGCCCGTGTAGATGACCTCGTAGCCGGCGTCGCGCAGCGTGCTCGCGACGACCTTCGCGCCGCGGTCGTGCCCGTCGAGGCCCGGCTTGCAGATGAGGATCCGGATCTTGCGTTCCATGATGTCTCCTGTCCCTCTCTCAGAACTCCGCCGGCTCGCGGTACTCGCCGAAGACGTCCTTCAGCGCGTGAACGATCTCGCCCAGCGTCACGTCGCCCTTCGCGGCCTCGATGAAGACCGGCATGAGGTTGCCGCCCTCCTCCGCCGCCGTCTTGATCTTCGCGATCAGCGGGGCCGTGTCATCACGCCGCTCCCGCAGGTCCGCGAGGCGCGCCTTCTGCTCCTCCTCCGCCTTCTCGTCGATGTAGAGGAGCGGAATCTCCCTGTCGCCCTCGTCCTCCTGGAACCGGTTGACCCCGACGACGATGCGCTCCTCCTTCTCGAGCGCGCGCTGGTACTCGTAGGCGGCGCGGCCGATCTCGCGCTGGAGATAGCCTTCCTCCACCGCCGCCACGACCCCGCCCAGCTCGTCGATCTTCTCGAAGTACTCCTCGGCCAGTTCCTCCATCTTGTTCGTCAGCCACTCCACGTACCACGAGCCGCCGAGCGGGTCGGCGACGTAGGGCACGCCCGTCTCGTGGGCGATCAGCTGCTGCGTGCGCAGCGCGATCTTCACGGCATGCTCACTCGGCAGCGCGAGCGTCTCGTCCATCGAGTTCGTGTGGAGCGACTGCGTCCCGCCGAGCACACCGGCCAGCGCCTGGATCGCGGTCCGGACGATGTTGTTCTCCGGCTGCTGCTCGGTGAGGGAGCACCCGGCGGTCTGCGTGTGGAAGCGGAGCAATAACGACCGCGGGTTCTTCGCGCCGTACTTGTCCTTCATCCGCTTCGCCCAGATGCGGCGGGCCGCGCGGAACTTCGCGATCTCCTCGAAGAAGTCGAGGTGGCTGTTGAAGAAGTGGGAGAGCCGCGGCGCGAACTCGTCGACGTCCAGGCCCTTCTCGATGCCGGCCTCGACGTAGGCGAAGCCGTCGGCGAGCGTGAACGCCAGCTCCTGCACCGCCGTCGAGCCCGCCTCGCGGATGTGGTAGCCCGAGATCGAGATCGTGTTCCAGCCGGGCACGCGCTGCGCCCCGAACTCCATCGTGTCCGTGACGAGCCGCATCGACGGCGTCGGCGGGAAGATGAACTCCTTCTGGGCGATGTACTCCTTCAGGATGTCGTTCTGCGTCGTCCCGCGGAGCTTCTCCGACGGCACGCCCTGCGCTTCCGCGGCCGCGATGTAGAACGCCCAGATGATCGCCGCCGGGCCGTTGATCGTCATCGACGTGGAGATGTCCCCCATCGGGATCCCGTCGAAGAGGACCTTCATGTCGTCGAGGGAAGCGATCGCCACGCCGCACTTCCCGACCTCGCCCTCGGAGAAGTGGTGGTCGGAGTCGTACCCCATCAGCGTCGGCAGGTCGAACGCGACGGAGAGGCCGGTCTGGCCGTGGTCGAGCAGGTACTTGTAGCGCGCGTTCGTGTCGAACGCGGTGCCGAAGCCCGCGAACTGGCGCATCGTCCAGAGCTTGCCCCGGTACATGTTGGGGTGGACGCCCCGCGTGTACGGGAACTGCCCCGGCCAGCCGATCTCGTCCATGTCCACGCCGGCGTCGTCGGGCCCCATGATCGGCGGGACCTCCTCGCTCGACACCGTCATGAACTTCTCGGTGTCGTCGCGGAACCGGCTGCCGGCGAACTGCTCTTCCCAGAGCTTCCTCGGGTCGTTTTCACTCATTGGGACACAACTCCGTCAGGACCTTGTCCGCCGCGCGGCGGGGCGTCAGGTCCCCCGCGATCACGGCGTTCACCATTCTCTCGACGTCCTCGCCCCGCGCCAGCATTCGCTCTTCCACCGTCGCGGTCACGATCGCCGTGATCCTTCGCTTCAGACGCTCGCGGCGCCGCTCGCGCAGCCGCCCGCTCTGCTCGAGCCAGGCCCGATGCTCGCCGATCGCGTCCGCGAGTTCCTCGATGCCCTCGCCGTCGCGCGCCACCGTCAGGACCACGCCGGGCCGACGGTCGTCGGCCATCGCGCGGTAGTCGAGCATCGACTCCAACTCGAGGGCCATCCGCTTCGCGCCGTCGCGGTCGGCCTTGTTGATCACGTAGACGTCGGCGATCTCCATGATCCCGGACTTCAGCGCCTGGATGGAGTCGCCGGACTCCGGCGAGATGACGACGAGCGTCGTGTCGGCCGCGCGGGCGATCTCCACCTCGGCCTGGCCGGCGCCGACCGTCTCCATGATGACCGGGTCCTTGCCCGCGGCGTCCATCACGTCGGCGACGTCCTCCGTCGTGCGGGCGAGCCCGCCGACCTGCCCGCGCGAGGCCATGGAGCGGATGTAGACGCCGGGCCTCGCCGCCGCCTCGTGCATGCGGATCCGGTCGCCGAGCAGCGCCCCGACCGTGAACGGGCTCGAGGGGTCGACGGCGACGATGCCGACGGTCTCCTTCGTGTCGGAGAAGTGGCCGGCCAACTCGCCGGTCAGCGTGGACTTCCCGGCGCCCGGAGGACCGGTCACGCCGATGCGGTACGCCCGGCCGATCTCCTCGTGGACCGCCTCGAGGATCGCGACCGCGCGCGGGTCCTCGTTTTCCACCAGGGTGATGGCGCGGGCCAGAGCGGGGACTTTGCCGGCCAGCAGTTCACGGATGAGTTTCATTTCACGCCCATCAACGAAGTGGCCCCGGCTGTCGTGCAACCGGGGCCACCAGAGCCAGTTGGTTTCCTAGTACTCGTAGAAGCCGCGCCCGCTCTTCCGGCCCAGCAGCCCCGCGGCCACCATCCGCTTCAGCAGCGGGCAGGGGCGGTACTTGCTGTCGCCGAGGTCGCGGTGCAGGACCTCCATGATCGCCAGGCAGACGTCGTTGCCGATCAGGTCGGCCAGCTGGAGCGGCCCCATCGGGTGCGCGCAGCCCAGCTTCATGACGCCGTCGATCGACTCGCGGGTCGCGACGCCCTCCATCAGGCAGAAGGCGGCCTCGTTGATCATCGGCATGAGGATCCGGTTCGCGACGAAGCCCGGGTAGTCGTTGGCCTCGAGCGGAACCTTGCCGAGCTCCTCGCAGGCGGCCATGACGGTGGAGACCGTCTCGTCCGCGGTCAGCTCGCCGCGGATGACCTCGACCAGCTTCATGACCGGCACCGGGTTCATGAAGTGCATGCCGATCACCTTCTCCGGACGGCTCGTGAGCGCGCCCAGGACGGTGATCGAGATCGAGGAGGTGTTCGTGGCGAGGATCGCGTCCGCGCCGAGCGCCTCGTCCATCGCCTTGAGGACGGTCGTCTTGATGCCCATGTCCTCGCTGGCCGCCTCGATGCCGAGGTCGCAGCCCGCGATGTCGCCGAGGTTCGTGGTCGTCGTGATCTTGCCGAGCACGGCGGCCGCCGCGGCGTCCTCGTCCTTCTCCTTCTTCTTCGCGACGCGGCGGACGTTCTTCTCGATGATGGCCATCGCCTTCGAGAGCGCGCCCTCGTCCACGTCCACCAGCACCACGTCCGTTCCGAGCTGGCCGAAGACCTGGGCGATCCCGTTGCCCATCGTCCCGGCGCCGACGATTCCGATCTTGTTCATGTTGACTCCCATACCTCGCTATGCCCTCTCGATCGCCATGCACACGGCGCCGCCGCCACCGAGGCAGAGGCCGGCCATGCCCGTCTTGACGTCCTTGTCTTCCATCGCGTGCAGCAGGGTGGTCAGGATCCGCGCGCCGGTGGCGCCGATCGGGTGGCCGAGGGCCACGGCGCCGCCGCGGATGTTCGTCTTCGCCATGTCGACGCCGAGCTCGTTGCAGACGCCGACGGAGGCCGAGGAGAACGGCTCGTTCAGCTCGATCAGGTCGAAGTGGTCGATCCCGACGCCCATCTTCTCCATGAGCATCTTCACCGCGTCGATCGGGGCGAACATGACGCGCTCCGGCTCGCGCGCGGCGCTGGCGGACGCGACGATCTTCGCGCGCGGGGTCAGACCGTGCTTCTCGGCGAAGGCCGCCGAGCAGACGATCACGGCCGAGGCGCCGTCGCTGAGCTGGCTCGCGTTGCCGGCGGTGACGCTGCCTTCCTTGGCGAAGGCGGGGCGCAGCTTGCCGAGCGACTCGGCGCTGACGCCGGCGCGGACGCCCTCGTCGGTCTTGAACTCGAAGGGGTCCTTCTTCCGCGGCTTGATCTCGATCGGGACCATCTCGCGGTCGAACTCGCCGGCCTCGGCGGCGGCGCTGGCGCGGCGGTGCGACTCGGCCGCGTACTCGTCCTGCGCTTCGCGGCTGACCTCGAGCTCGTTCGCGATGAGCTCGCCGGTGTTGCCCATGTGGTAGTCGTTGTACGCGTCCCACAGGCCGTCGTGGACCATGAGGTCGACGAGCTTGCCGTCGCCCAGGCGCAGGCCGTCGCGCGCCTTGGGGATCATGTAGGGCGTGCGGGTCATGGACTCCATCCCGCCCGCGACGACGCACTCGGCCTCGCCGGCCTTGATGGCCTGCGCGGCGAGCATCACGCACTTCATGCCCGAGCCGCAGACCTTGTTGATGGTCATCGAGGGGACGGTGTCCGGGATGCCGGCCTCGAGGGCGGCCTGGCGGGCCGGGTTCTGTCCGAGGCCGGCCTGGAGGACGTTTCCGAGGATGACTTCGTCGACCAGGCCGGGCTCAATCCCGGCGCGGGCGAGGGCCTCCTTGACGGCGATGGCCCCGAGCTGGGGCGCGGACAGGTGAGCGAGGGTGCCCTGGAACCTCCCGATGGGCGTACGGACGGCGCTGAGGATCACTGCATCGGTCATTGCCAACTCCTGAAACCTGCGAACCGAAACGGCAGAGCCCACCATGATATTCGAGTCGCCCACGGCCGGGCGAACTCAAAGTCTCCAGAACCGGATGGTGACGGTCCGGATACGCAGGGCGGGGTAGGATGCGGAGCATGCGTCGAAGGATCGCGGCGGGACTCCTGCTTCTTCTGATCGCACTGCTCTTCTGGAGGCTCTCCGGCCCGGGCCCGGACGCTCTCGTCCCCCCTGTGCCGCCCCCGGCCGACGAACCGACGCCGCCGCCGGCACGCGTCGTTGATGAGGAGCGCCCGGCCGCCCATGCCGTCCCCGCGGACGACAGACCTCTCGCGATGGCTGGCACCGTCCACAAGCAGGACGGCATCTGGCCGGCGAAGCTGGCAAACCTGCTCTGGGCACAGGCGGGGACGTCGGCCGAAGTGACCGTCGCTGACGACGGGAAGTTCCGGATCGAGGGGCTTCGGGCCGGAGACGTTCGCCTGATCGTGACCCCGAACCACGACATCGATGGCGCTCCCGTCGATCTCATGGTCGCCGCCGGCTCCGAGGACCTCGCGATCGTCCTCGCGAAGCAGAATGCCATCGGACTGGACATCGCGGACGCCGCCACGGGCCGGACGGTCCGGACGTGGGTTCACGTGATCGGCATCTGCCGGATGGGCGAGTTCACCCTGAGTCTCCAGGAGGGGGGCCTCGGGTCCGACGTCGAGTACCCGACGGTGCGGCCGGACGACCCGCTGAGTCTACGGGTCGAGGCGGAGGGCTACCGGCCGTCGGCGGTCCGGGAGGTCTCACACGACCCGGACGTGGTGTTTCAGACCGTTCGCATCGCCCTCGAACCCGATCCCGCGAACGTGGCCGTACTCGTCCTCCATCCCCGGTTCCCCGACGGCGAGGCGCCGGGACGGGTCACGGTCCTGCGTCACGTCGGAGGCCAGTCGGTCGGACGCCCCCGGGACCTCGACGGGGGCACCGTCGAGTTGACCGTTCCGCCGGGGGAGAACGACGTCGAGGTGTGGCCGGGCCGGCGGCGCCCGCCGTGGTGGGTCCCGGTGAGGTTCCGGGTGGACCTGACGCGCAAACAGCTGGTCCAGAAGGAAGTCGTCTTCGTACGCGGCGGGATCCTCGTCGTCCAGACACCCGAGCGAGACGCGGCACCCCGCGTCGAAGTCTTCCGGGACGGCCGGCGTGTGGACGTCCACCGGAAGGTCGAGGAGCAGGAGGGTGAGATCTCGCTCCGCTTCGGTCCGATGTCGGCCGGCACGTGGATCGTCCGGGGCAAGGGCTACCGCGACGTGAAGGTGGGGATCCAGGTCGGCCAGGTGAAGATCGTCGAGCTGCAGAAGAAGAAGTAGCCCTACTCCAGGTTGCGGTGCTCGCTTCGCTCCGCCCGCGACCTTCTACTCGAGGTTGCGGTGCTCGCTTCGCTCCGCCCGCGACCTTCTACTCGAGGTTCGTGTGCAGCCGGGCCATCTCGTGCTCCGTGAAGCCCCGCTTCTGCATCAGGACGATCACCAGCGCGTCGAGCGTCAGCAGGAGAAGCTGCTCGAAGAGCGTGCCCAGCGGCTGGCGCGTCTCGTCCGGCGCGCCGACCGGGATCTCGAGGACCTCGTCGCACTTCGCCGCGAGCGGCGAGCCCGGGTCCATCGTGATCAGCGCCGCGCTGCCGCCCACGACCCGCGCCTTGTCCGCGTAGTGCAGCAGCGAGCCCGACCGGCCGTAGCGGCTGCAGCAGAGCAGGAGGTCCCCGTCCTCCAGCGACGGCGTCGTCGTCTCCCCCACCACGAAGACCTTCAACCCGAGGTGCATCAGGCGCATCGCGAAGGCCCGCGCCATCAGGCCCGAGCGGCCCATCCCCGTCACGTAGACGCGGTCCGCGGTGAGAATCCGGTCGGCCAGGCGACCGAGATCCTCCTCGTTCGTCCGGCCGGAGATCTCGGAGAGCTCTCCCAGAATGCGATCGACCGTGCGATCCATCAGTGGCCGCCCATCTTCGTGAGAACGAGGTCGCGGATGTCGAACGTCGGGCCTTCCTTGCAGGACTTCACGTACTCCCACTCTTCTCCGGACGGGTCGTCGTCTTTCCGAACCGGCACGACGCAGCCGTAGCAGGCGCCGAAGCCGCAGGACATGATCGGCTCGACGGAGATCTCGCACGGGTTGTCGGCGTCGCCGAGGGTCCGCTCCATCGCCAGGAACATCGGGGTCGGGCCGCAGCCGTAGAACTTCACGCCGGGCTCGCCCACGTACTCGGCCATGAGATCGGTCACGAAACCGTGGTGGCCGGCCGAACCGTCATCCGTCGCGGCGCGGACGGTGCAGCCCAGCTGCTCGAACCGGTCGGCGAAGTAGAGGTGGTCCTGCGAGCGGCCGCCGAGGAGCACGGTCCGCTCGGCGTCGGGGGCGTCCTCCGCGATGCCGCGGGCGAGCAGCGGGAACGGCGCGCTGCCGATGCCGCCGGCGACCATGACGTGGCGATCGGCCACGCCGCGGTAGTCGAAGGGCTTGCCGAGGGGGCCGAGGATGCCGACGCGCGTACCCTCGGTCATCTGCGCGAGCAGGCCGGTGCCCTTGCCCACGACGAGATAGCCGAGGTGGAGGCGGTCGCCGACGACGTCGGCGATGGAGAAGGGGCGCCCGGTGAGGGGCTCGAGGCCCTCGGCGCACTTCACCATCAGGAACTGGCCGGGCAGCGACAGGGCCGCGACGTCCGGACAATCGAGTTCCATGAAGAAGGCGTCCGCGCCGATGCGGACGTTCTTCGTGACGACTCCGTGGGTCTCCAGCATGGCCCGCACAATCTAGCCCGACCTTCTCGGCGGCTTGCACGATTCTCGCCCTCGGGGTCCAGCGAATGGCCATTTCTTTACCCGCCTTTCCCGGCTCTCCGGTTCAATGGGCGGTTTCCCCTTTCGGAATCGTGCCCATGAACGCATTCCAGCAGGACATCGTCGACTTCCTGGCGGCGGAGACGCCCCTGACCGCCGAAGACCTCGCCCCTCTCGTCGAGACCCCGAAGGACTCGAAGATGGGCGACTACGCCTTCCCGTGCTTCCGCCTCGCGAAGGAGCTGCGGAGCGCCCCGCCGAAGATCGCGGCCGAGCTGGCCGGGGAGTTCGCCGGAACGGCCCTCGTGACGTCCGCCGAGGCCGCCGGCCCCTACGTGAACTTCCGCCTCGACCGGACGGCGTACTGCGAGGCCGTCCTCGCCGCCCCGGCGGCGCCCGCGACCGACGGCGCCGGCCAGACGATCGTGATCGACTACGCTTCGCCGAACATCTCGAAGCCGCTGGCCTACCACCACCTGCCGTCGAGCTGCATCGGCTGGTCGCTCAAGCGGATCTTCACGCACCTCGGCTACGAGACCGTCGGCATCAACCACCTCGGCGACTGGGGCACGACCCACGGGAAGGTCATCGCCGCGATCCGCCGCTGGGGGCGGGATCTCGACCTCGAGACCGCGGACATCGCCGCGCTGAACGCGCTGTACGTCCGCTTCAACGAGGAGGGGGACGACGACGAGGGCCGCGAGTGGTTCCGCCGCCTCGAGGAGGGCGATCCGGAGGCCCGCGAGCTCTGGCAGCACGCGAAGGACATCTCCGTCCGCGAACTCGACGAGATGTTTACCCGGCTGGGGATCTCGTTCGACGTCGTGAAGGGCGAGTCGGAGTACATCGAGGACTGCGAGGCCGTCATCGGCGACCTCGAGGGGAAGGGCCTCGCCGAGATCAGCGAGGGCGCGCTCGTCGTACGCCTGCCGGACGAGGACGCGCCGCCGCTGTT
>JBDLIY010000114.1:0-9896 GCA_039714635.1 Planctomycetota bacterium | reverse complement strand
ACGGGGAGTGTTCCGCGAGCGCCCTCCGATAGAGATCCGCCGATTCCTTGTATCTCTTGGCGCGGAACTCCTTCTCCGCCTTCCGGTAGACCATCTTCGCGATTTCCGGGTCTCCGGCGCTGGCGGTCGACAGCAACAGCGCCACGATGGCGAGGATGGCCAGTCCGAGGGCCGTGAACCTGATTGGTTTCATTGAAGTCTCCCTATCGCCGAGAAGAGTCCATTCTAGCTCCTCGCCGCCTGCGCTGTCGACGGCGGGAGAGGTCCTGACGGGCGTCCGTCACAGGGCCTTCCGCGAGCTCGTGACATACGTGTGGCGGGGCGGCTGGCCGCGATGGGAGGATACGGGGCCGCCGGAGTACGTGTTCGCGATGCGGGCGGCGGTGGACGGTGAGAGCTTCGGCGTGGCCTGGGAGGAGTGACCCATGGGGCCGTTCGTCCACGACATCGATCCCGTGATCATCGAGGTGGGAGGCATCTACCTCTGGTGGTACGGGCTCAGCTATTCGCTCGGCTTCGCAGGGGTCTTCCTCGCCCGTCCTGCTGTGGCTCCGTCGCCGCGGCGTGCCCCGCGGTGCCCTGCTGGGCCACTTCGTGCTCTGGTACGGTTTCCTGCGGATCTTCGTCGACCTGTTCCGCGAGTACCGCGTCGACTTCCTGGGGCTGCCGCCGGGCCAGGAGTTCAATGTCGCGATGACGCTGCTCGGCGCCGCGCTCCTCGCCTTGTCGTACCGGCGCCGGATCCCGTCGGACACGCCGGCCGCGGCCGGGATCCGGATCGCAGCCCGGCTCTGGCCGCTCCGCCTGGCGTTCGTCGTCCTGCTCCTCGTGCCGCTGGTCATCCCCAGCGACTGGACGCAGGACGTCCCGAAGCGCTACGGGGATCGACACCCCGGCATGACGCACTCGATTCTCTACCCGCAGATCGAGTGATCAGGAGACCGGCCCGGCCTCCTCCATCGCCGACAAGAGCCCGTCGATCTGCTCTTTCGAGTGCGTGGCCATCATCGTGACCCGCAGGCGCGCCTGCCCCTTCGCCACGGCCGGGAACCGCACGAACGGCGCGAAGTAGCCCGCGACGAACAGCCGGTCGGAAAGCTCCTTCGTCTGCTGCTCGTCGCCGATGAGCACCGGCGTGATCGCCGTCTGGCCGCCGAGGTGGCGGTAGCCCAGCTTCTCCAGGCCCTCGAGGAAGTGGCGCGTGTTCTCCCCCAGCTTCTCACGCAGACCGTTGTCCTTCGCCAGGGCGAGGGACTGGATGAGCCCGGCGCAGACGGCCGGGGGGATGGGCGCGGTGAAGATGTAGGCGCGCGCCGTCATGCGCAGATATCGGACGAGAGCGGCCGACCCGGTGATGTAGCCGCCGAAGCCTCCGAACGCCTTCGTGAACGTGCCCATCGACACCGCCACCCGATCCTCGACGCCGAAGTGTTCCGGCGTGCCGCGGCCGTTCTCGCCGAGGACCCCGGTGCCGTGCGCGTCGTCGCAGTAGACGTCCGCGCCGTACTCCTCCGCCGCGTCGCAGATCGCGTCGAGCGGCGCGATGTCCCCGTCCATGCTGAACACGCCGTCCGTGATGATCATCTTCCGGCTCTTCCGCTTGACCTTCCGGAGCTTCGACCGCAGGTCGTCGGGGTCCGCATGGCGGTAGACGACCTTCTTCGCGTTCACGAGGCGGCAGCCGTCGATGATGCTCGCGTGGTTCAGCTCGTCGGAGAAGATCGTCGCGAAGTCGGGGTAGAGCAGCGCGTCGTCGATCATCATCTGCCCGGTCAGCGGCGCCATCGCGCCCAGGTTCGCCATGTAGCCGGCGGCGAAGGTGATCGAGGCCTCGGCCCTCTTGAACTCCGCCAGCTTCTCCTCGAGTTCGAGCTGGATGTCCGTCGTGCCGGAGACCCAGCGCGAGCCGCCGGAGCTGTTGCCGTACTTGAGCGCCGCCGCGGCGACGGCCTCCTTCACCTCCGGCCGCGTGGCGAGGCCCAGGTAGTTGTTGGAGCCGAACATCACGACGGTGCGCCCGTCGATCGAGACTTCGGTCTCGGTGGGGGCGGCGGCGATCGTCCGCACGTCGGGAGCCATGCCCCGCCGGTCGATCTCGTCGACGAAGGACTCGATCGAGTCGTGCTTCTGGATGTTCCCCATCCCCAGCGCGTCGCGGATTCTCACGTGTCCCTCCCCGGGGCCGGCGCCTCCGGCTGGCGGTACATGTCTTCGATCTGTTCGGCGTATCGCTCCGCCACGACGTTGCGGCGGAGCTTCAGGGTCGGCGTCAGGAGGCCGTTCTCGACGGACGGGGCCTCCGGCAGGAAGCAGTACCGGCGGATCTTCTCGTAGTTCGCGAGCTTCGCGTTGGCTTTCTCGATCACGTCCTCGAACTCCCGCCGGATCCGCTCGTCCTCGAGAAGGGCGTTCGGGTCGTCGGGCGCGGGCGGGACGCCTTCCCGGCTGGCGAGGCCGAGGACGATGTCCGGATCCGGCACGAGCAGCGCGCTGATGTGCTTGCGGTTGTCGCCGGTCAGCATCGCCATCGAGACGATCGGCTTCCGCATCAGGTCTTCCTCGATCGGGCTGGGCGCGACGTTCTTCCCGTAGGACGTCACGATCAGGTCCTTGATGCGGCCCGTGATGACGAGCCGCCCCTTCCCGTCGAACCGGCCGCGGTCGCCGGTGTGGAAGAACCCGTCCTCGTCGATCGCCTCCGCCGTCGCCTCCGGCTTCCCGTAGTACCCCTTCATCACGTTGGGGCCGCGGACGAGGATCTCGTCGCCGTCCCCGATCTTCACCTCGACGCCCGGGATCGGCGTGCCGACCGTCCCGAGCGCGACGTCGTCCATCGTCATCGCCGTGACCGAGGGGGAGGTCTCCGTCAGGCCGTAGCCCTCGAGGACCAGGAATCCGAGGATGTTGAGGATCTTCGCGAGCCTCCTGTCGAGGGGCGCGCCGCCGGACACGATGAGTCGCAGGCGCCGCCCGGCGATCCGCCGGAACTTGCTGGCGACGAGCGAGTTCAGCACGACGCACCGGCCGCGCAGGAGGAGCGGGATCCGCAGTCCGCGGTACTGCCGGTTCGCGAACTCGTTCAGGCAGCGGACCGTCGATCGCACGAGCCATTGCTGGAACCCGGAACCCTCCTCGACGCGGCGGACGACGGTGTCGTAGGCCTTCTCGATGGCGCGCGGCACGGCGGCGAGCACCGTCGGCTCGACGGCCTGGATGTCCTCGACGACGGTCGTGACGCTCTGCGCGTAGGCGATCGTCGCTCCGGACAGCAGGACCAGGTAGTACCCGCACGTCCGCTCGAAGATGTGGGCGAGGGGCAGGTAGGAGACGTAGACGTCGTCGGGCGTCACCTCGTACTGCTCGCGGAGCACCTCCACGTTGAACATGATGTTCCCGTGGGTGAGCATGACGCCCTTCGGCTCGCCCGTCGTGCCCGAGGTGTAGACGATGGTGGCGACGTCGTCGGTCGTCGTGGCGGGGGCGGGGTCTTCCGCTTCCCCGACGTCCCCGAGGAAGTCGGGCCATTGCGCGACATCGTCGTCGGCCACGGGGTCGAACGCGACGATCCGGCCGAGTTCGGGGGTCTGATCGCGGGCGGCCGTCACGATCCGCAGCAGTTCGTCGTTCTCGACGAAGAGGAGCTTCATCCCCGAGTCGCGGAGGATGTACGCCACGGTGTCTTCGGTCAGGGTGTGGTAGAGCGGGACGACGATGCCGCCGATGGCGTGGACGGCCAGGTCCGCGATGGCCCATTCGGGCCGGTTGTAGGAGAAGATGCCGACGCGGTCGCCGGGCTCGATGCCGGCCTGTTTCAGGGCCGCGGCGGCGGTGCGCACCTTTTCGGCGAGCGCTTCGAAGGTGATCGGTGTGAACTCGCCGTCGTGCCGGGACATCAGGGCGGAACGGCCCCCGTGTTCCCCGGCCACCCTGCGAAAGGCCGCGTAGATCGGGTCCATGGGACGCCTCCCCTCTTCCGGGCCGCGGGCCGCTTCGTCCGCGGCGGGGCCATTGTAGGGGAGCGGGGTGATGGGGGATACGGCCGGGCGAGTTTGCGCTCGCGAGTCCTCGACGCTTCAACCGGCAGAGGACGATGGTGACCCTGGCGGAGATCGGCGGGCGCTGATCTGCGATCGTACCGCGTGGGGTACGGGCAATCGGTGCTCCAGCAGTCGCGGCCCGGACCCGCCTGATCAGAGGATCGTCAGCAACTCTTCCAGCGCCGGGACGGACGCCCGGTAGTTCACGTCGGTAGACAGCCGGTCGAGCGGGTCGGGCCGGCCGCCGTTTGCGAGGTGGCCGAGCGCGACGACCACGAGGGCGCGGGTCAGGTCCGGGTACATTCCGTCGACCTTCCCCGGCTCGAGGATCGCGAGGAGCGGATCGAGGCTCGTCTCGCCCCCGATCCGGCCGAGCGCGAGCGCCACGGAGCCCAGCACGAACTGGGACGCCTTCGGGTCCTTCAGAACCTCCACGAGCAGTTTCTCCGCGGTCGGGATCCGGAGCTGACCGGCGGCGCGTGCCGTATCCACCCGCAGGTCGCGATCCTCCCGCTCCGCCAACGCCGACATCACCGCCTCGTTCGCGCTGCGATCGCCGATCATGCCGAGCGCCAGCGCGGCCGAGCCCCGCAGCTTCTTGTCCTGGCCGCGGTCCTCAAGGACTCCGATGAGCCGGGGGACCGACTTCTCGTGACGGAGGAGCCCGAGCGCGACCGCACTGGCCCCGAGCGCGATCTTGTCGCCCTTGAGGGGCCGGAGGCTCTCCTCGACCGCCTCTCCCAGCTTCTCCTTCAACTCGGGTGACGCGTCGGGCGCCATGCCGACGAGCCCGATCGCCAGGGCGCCGAACGGGCGCTCGGTGACCTTGTTGCCGTCCCGCAGCACGGTCCCGGTGAGGTGATCGAGGACCTCCTTCCGGACCGGAGCCGCGACGCCGGCGGTCCCGGCGATCCGGCCGAGCGACATCACCACGAAGTTCCTCGATGTCAGATCGCCCTCCGATCGATGGAAACTCACGAGCTGCCGCACCGCCTTCCGCTGCACGGCGGGCTCCGCCTGCGGGAGGATCCGACCGAAGGCGATCGCGGCGGATCGCTTCGTGTAGCGGCCCTTCTGCCGGAGCATCTTCAGGAGCACGGGGAGAGCCCGGGGATCGCCGATCCGGCCGAGGGCGTCCACGGCCCAGGCCCGCTCCAGGTCGGGGAGCTTCCGGTCGCCGATCCGACGCGTTTCGACCCACTTCACGAGCTCCGGCACGTGGCGGGAGTCACCGATCAGACCGATGGCGAGCAGGGCGCAGACGGGAACGTCCAGGTGAGTTTCGCGGCCGTCCAGGCGTCGCAGGAGAGCCTGGTGGACCGGTTCGCCGGCGTCCCCGAGCAGCCCGAGCGCGACGATGGCGAAACACCGGACCCGCACCCGGTCGGCCGGGCTGTCGACGATGTGGATCAGGCCGTCCCGGATCGCCGGGTCGGTCTGCCCCAGGATCCCGAGCGCGAGGAGGGCCGACTCGCGCACGAGTTGCGCCTTCCCGGTCCGGGCGATCTCGAGGAACCGCCGGGCGAGGCTCGCGTCGCCGCCGCACCGGGCCCGGGCGAGGAGCGCCGAAGACCGGATGTCGGTGTGGAGCTTCGGATTCCCGATCACCTGGTCGAGGGCCGGGACGATCTTCGCGTCCACGACGGCCTGCTTCGGGCCGGCCGGGGCGGGACGGATCCTCGCGAGCAGGGTGTCCTGGTTGTAGGCCCACCAGAACAGCCAGTTCTCGAAGGTCATCGTCTTCGGAGCGGAGCGCCTCTTTCCGCCGGGGGAGGCGAGCCCACCGGGGCCGTTGTTGCCGCCGGGGCCGTTCGGAGCGGGCGGGGGCGGCGTGGACGGCGCGGCACCGCCCGGAGCCGGCGTGGCCGGACTCTCGGGGACCGGCTGCGGATCTTTCGGATCCCGCTGGCCCGGAGGGACTTCTCCGGCCGGTCCGCGGTACCCTCCCCGACTGCTGCCGGAGCTGGACTTCTTCTCCCCGGGTGACTCCTTCCCCGCGGAACCGGGCTCTCCCTTCGCGATCGCGGCGTCCGCGTCCACTCCCGCCGCCTTCGCCCGGGCGACCCGGGCCCTCTCCAGTGCGGCAGTCAGCGCCTCGAGGTCCTTCGGATCCACGCGGTGGCGATCTTCCGGCAGCAGCACGAGGAACGACGTGTAGGCGGACTGCACATTCGCCAGCAGGCTCAGATTCACGATCTCCGCGATGATCTCGTCCGCGGTGGAGTAGGCGCCCCGATCGAGACTGGCGTAGTAGGCGTCGTCGGACAGGCCGGAGCGAAGCCGGAGCGCGGACTCCAGGAAGTCGAGCTTGTGGCGGGCGAAGAGGTGCATCGTGGATTCGGCTCCGCCCGGGGTCTTCCGGAAGTCCGCCGTGGCCTCGATCACCGTCTCCCGATCGCCGAGGACGGCCCGGACGCGGACGGGGTGGGCGCCGCCCTCCCGGTAGCGACCGAGGATCGTCACCTGCTCGCCGAGGTAGGCGTCCGGGATCGGGCGCGGGTGGACGTCGTGGATGGAGAGTCCCTCCACCTCGAACCTGATGTTCGCGAGCACCGGGGATGCGGTCCGGTCGAGGAAGCGGCGGAGTCGACTCTCGACCTCACCCTCGGGCCGGAACACCTCGGCCAGCCCGCGGCCGGCCCGTGAGATCCCCTCGAGGAGGCTCGGGTTCACGTCCCTCCCCACGCCGAAGGTGAACACCTTGAGCCCCCGGTCGCCGCCCACCTTCGCGAAGCCGATGATCTCCGCCGGGCGCTTCTCGCCGACCGTCGGCAACCCGTCGGTGAGGAAGACGACCGTGCGGACGCGGCCCGGCTCGGGGGCCACCTTCACCGCCGCGTTCAGCGCGTCGCCCAGGGCCGTGCCGCCGCCGGAGTGGAACTCGTTCACGAACTTCGCCAGCGCGGCGAGGCGATCGGGCGTCGCGGGAAGCGGTCCGTCGGCGAACCCCTGCACGTCCGAGCTGAAGCGGATGACGTTCACGCGATCGGCAGGACGGAGGTTCTCGAGCAGATAGAGCGCCGCGGCCTTCGCCTGGGCGATCTTCGCCCCCCCCATGCTCCCGGAGGTGTCGACCACGAGGATCACGTCGCGGGGGATGAGCTCGGCGTCCCGGGCCTGCGGCGCGGTGACGACGGCCTGGAAGAAGCCGTCCTCCCCGGCGCGACGGAACGTCCTCACCGAGAGCGCGGGCTCCGCCTTCTCCACGCGGGCCTCGACGACGACATCCTCGTCGAGCCGCGCCCGGGACCGCTCGAAGGAGGCGATCGCCGTGCCTGGCCCCTTCCGGATGATGTCCATGTCCGCGATCGGCGAGGTGATCGTAGCCAGCGGCGCGGACGAGTCGACGGTGAGGACGAAGGTGAAGTCCTCCTCCGTTTCGGCGTGACCCTCCATGAGAAACAGAGGGTAGACGTAGCGGAACGCGCCCTGGGAGAGAGGGATCCGCTGGGCCCAGGTCACCTCGACGACCGTGTCCGCCCGCGGCATGACCGGGAAGACGGACAGGCGGAACTGATTCCGTCCGGTCTGCTCGACGAGGGCCGGGTCCTTCTTGCGACGGACGATCGAGTCGTAGATCTTGCGCGCCTGCTTCCGCTCCGCGAGCAGTCCTTCGAGGCGCTGCCCGCCGACCTCCATCGCCACGTCGACGAGCGCGGCGCCCTCCGGCACCGGAAACGTGTAGATCGCCTCGAGCATGCGGTTCCCGGGGTTCACGAACGTCTGCCGGAGCGTGGTCCGCGCGAGGCCGTCCTCGAGGACGGCGGTGACGCGGTGAGACTTCACACCGATCGGCGGGCTCCCGTCGCGCGGGCGGAGGAGCCCGGCGGCGTGGGCGTTCGTGACGAGAATCGCGAGTGCGACGGTGACGAGTGCGAGGTGGCGGCGCATGGTTGTTCCCTCTCGCGCGCTGGGCCCTCAGGTCGACCTCGGGCAAACCGGGTGCCGTCACGGAAGCGAGCCCGGACTCCGGACTGGAGCATTACCCCCGCGTAACCCCCGTTACGTATTCGCGCATGTGATGGAGCGTCGGAAGCGGCGCAGTCGGCCGCGCGGGTGGAACTGGCGTTGCCCGATCCGGTGGACACATGGGTGCCTGGGCAAGAGGATGTCCCCAACCATCAGGACCCTCATCATCCTTCCCGTGGATGATCGGGATCACGACCCTGACTCTGCACCGTGGGATGGCGAGTCGTGCACGTTGTCGGGGGCAGGTCGGCTCCAGGATGGAGATGCCTGTCCGCCGGTCGATCCTGCGAGGCGCTACCGTCTGCCTCCCGCCGTGCATCCCGACTCCGTGGAAGATCGACATTCGGGGCCCCAACGGTTTCGGGGAGAAACTCCAGACCTGTGCGGCGTCGCGCGACGGGGTAGAATCGTCTGTTCCATGTTCCACGAGGAGGATGTGGGTATGAGTACCAGAACGACGACTCTCCTTTTCGTCGCCGCCTGCCTGACGCTGCTGTTGGCAGCGCCTCCAAGGCTGCAGGCGGCGACGCTGGTCCTGTCCAGCACCGCCGACAGCGGGCCCGGGTCGATGCGCGAAGCGCTCGCCGACGCCAGCAGCGGCGACACCATCGACGCAACGGGCCTGGCCGGCACGATCACCCTGACCAGCGGCTCGCTGCCGATATCGAACGACGTGACGATCCTCGGCCCCGGTTTCGCCACGTTGACGATCAGCGGCAACTCCACCTCTTGTGTACTCGAGATCACGGCCACCAATGCAATGATCGGCGGCCTGACGATCGCCAACGGCTCCACCACTGAAAGCGGAGCGGGGATCAGGATTGGCGGCGACCCCGACAGCACTGTCCTCATCCAGAGCTGCGTCATCCGCGACAACAGCGCCACGCTGGACGGTGGCGGCATCTACAACGGCAGCGGCGTCACTCTTCAGATCCACGGCTGCATCATCTCCGGAAACACGGCGAGCCGATCGGGTGGCGCCATCTACAACGACAACGCCCACCTGACGATCTCGAACAGCACGATCAGTTCCAACACGGCGAGTGTCGGCGGTGGCGGCATCCTCAACGCTGGCGGGTCGACTCTGGCCATCCTGCAGATCGACCGCAGCACGGTGAACGGCAACCGAGCCGAATACGGAGGCGCCATCTACAACGCGGGTGGCAGCAGTGCGTCAGCCAGCCTCCTGAACAGCACCCTGAGCGACAACTCGGCTCACAACACCGCAGGTGCGGTCTACAACGATGCCGCCTGGAATGACGACCTCGCGCAACTGGAGATCTACGCCTGCACCCTCCGGGGCAATACCGCGGGTCCGGGTGCCGCGATCTACAACGACGGCAGGTTCGGCGGCAACGCGGAGATAAGTATCGCGAACACCATCCTGGAAGCGGGCGACTCGAAGGCCAACCTTCGCAATGACTCCGGTCAGGTCACCTCCCTGGGGCACAACCTGAGCAACGATGACGGAAGCGGCCTGTTGACCCACGAATCGGACCTGATCGACACCGACCCGTTGCTCGGCCCGCTTCAGGACAATGGCGGCCCGACCTTCACTCACGCCCTGCTGGCCGGCAGTCCGGCAATCGATGCGGGGAACAGCGGCGCGCTGGAAACGGCGATCGGTCCGGACCAGCGCGGTCTGCCCCGACCGATCGACGACCCGGTCATCGACAACGCCAGCGGCGGCGACGGAACCGACATCGGCGCCTTCGAGCTCAGCCCGGCCATGACGATTTCCAGGCAGAAGGCCAAGTTGAGATTCAGCAGGCCGAACGCCGACAAACTCCAACTGAAGGCCACGTTGGATCTGGGGGAGGCGTTCGATCCGGCCGGACAGTCATTCAACCTGGACTTCGCCGGAGCGACGCTTGCCCTGACGCTGGACGC
>JBDLIY010000113.1:0-9934 GCA_039714635.1 Planctomycetota bacterium | reverse complement strand
TTCGCGTCGGCGTTGCCCGGGACCGCGGCGGCGCGCTTCGTGAGTTCGCCGATCACGCGGTCGAACTCCGCCGCGTCACGGAAGCGGGACGCCGGGTCCACGGTCCGGTCGAGCAGCCCCGGCTCCCGCCCGATCGCGGTGCGCAGCGATCTCGCCGCGCGCTCGTCCTCGGCCCGGGCCGCAAAGGCGAGGGCCAGCACGAGGAGCGCGTCCCCGTCCTCCTTCGACTCCTTCGCGCTCCGGGACAGCGGAGCGATCGCGCCCTCGTAGTCGGCGGCGGCGAGCCGGGCGCGCCCGGCGAGGAACCAGGGGTCGGAGGGCGGCGGGGGCGGCTTCGGGGGCGCGGCCTCCTGAGACAGTGCCTTCAGGGGCGCGGCCTTCGGCTCCGTTGGTTTCTTCCCCGGCACGGAGCGAAAGCCCATCCGCGCGGCGACGTCTTTCTCCGGAGGATCCTTCCGGAACGTCCGCAGCAGGTGCGGCAGGACCGGCACGTGTTCCGTCACCACTTTCGCGCCGAACGTCGGCGGGATCGCAGGTTCTCCGCCGTCCTGTCCTCGCGAGGCATCACGGCCCTGTCCCCCGGCGAGGGCAACCACGGCCGCGGTGGCGACGAGAATTCCGGCGATGAGGGCAGACCGTCCCTGTGGTGCGTGCAAAGTGTCCTCCCGTCGTTCTCCCAGGTCGCCCCGTCAGGGGGCGCGGGAGAAGGGAGACGCACGCGTCGTGCCGAGCGAGAGACCGGAGCATCGCCCGCCGGATCCCCTTCCCGGCCGGGCGGTGGCGGCATCAGGACGCGGTTTCCGCCACCGCAACGCGCGCGAGTGCGGAATCGGAATCCGCACCCGAGCGCTGCAAGATTCAGCGGAGGAACGACTTACATCGATCGATGTCTATGAGTACCACCCTGATTCGATTACCGATCGACTTTGCGTTTGTGCCGCACGAAGTTGGTGATGAACCGGAACGCGGAGAGGTCCCGCGCCTCCGCCGCGGCCTTGCTGCGGCTGCTCCAGATCCGCTTCGCCGCGATCTCCCGGGCCTCCTCGTAGCTCATCCCCATGTGGTCGATCGCGTAGCCCATCCGGTCGTCCGCGGTCTTCAGTCCCACGGCCCGCTCCAGCCCCTGCAGGTCGAAGTGGTTCACGGAGTCGAGGATGACGCCGTGGCCCGCGTCGAACCAGCACGCCAGGTTCCCCTCGAGGAAGCGATCCGCGCACTGGGGGCTGTCCATCAGGACCTCGACCCGCTCCGGGTCCATCACCTCGATCAGGTGGGCGCCGTAGAGCACGTAGATCGGCCGCGTCACGCCGGTGAAGACGCCGGTGAGATACGGACTGTCGACCGGGCACCGCTTCGCCTCGACGTTGTCGAGGACCTCGGTCAGCGTCGGGAGTTTCCGGACCACGCCGGGGTAGACCTGCTCGATCGTCTCCGAGAGTGCCCAGCAGGAGCCGAAGAGGTAGCCCCCCACCCGCACGAACCACGCGAGCCGCTCCGCGTCCTTCGGAGTGATCTCCCCGGTGCAGTTCGCGACGAAGATCGCGAAGGGATGGAGGCCGGCCGATTCCACCTGGCCGCTGCGGGTCAGGCGGTGCTTGATCGAAAGCCGGTCGAGGAGCTTCTCGATACTGTCGCCGCGGCTCTGCAGGACGACGACGTCGAGGTTCTCGTAGACGCCGCGGTAGGTGCTCGCGTAGCCGTACTTCTTCGCGTCTCTCGCCTGCTTCTCCAGGTCCGGGAACGTGTAGCGGTCCTTGACGGTGTCCCACCAGTCCGACCACGCCTTCGCCGTCGGCCGGATGTCCTTCACCGTCATGTGCTTCAGAAACGAGAGCGCCGACCCGGAGACGAACGAGTCCTTGTGGCCGAGAGCCGCAATCACGTCGGGGACGGCGCCCACCGACCGCAGGCGGCCCAGGCCGACCACGCCGGCGGCCTGCAGCTTCCAGTCGCGATGCGTGAGGAGTTCGGTGAGGGCCTCCCGCGCCGCGGGGCACTCCGTCTTCCCCAGGGAGACGGCGGCGCAGACCGCCACGCCCCAGTTCGCGTCGGCGAGCGCAGCCTTCAGGGCCGGCACGGCCTCGTCGAGCCCGCGCTTCCCCAGCGTGACCGCGGCGAACTCCCGGACGCGCGGATCGGTGTCCTCCGCCAGCCGCCGGATCGCGAGAGCACGCATCGCCTCGTGTCCGATCCCGCGGACGCGGTGGACGGCCCGGAGAGCGTGAAGCCGGACGGTCCCGTCGGCGTCCTTGTCGGCCAGTTCCGCGGCCCGGTCGAGGGACTCGCCGGTCGCGATCCGACCCAGGGCGAAGGCCGCCGCCGCGCGGGCGGCCGGCGCGGGGTGCTTCAGGATGTTGGCGAGCGCCGGGCCGACGATCTCACCGGAGACCAGGGAGGAGGGCGCGGGTTCGTCGTCCGGCGCCGTGCCCAGCTCCCTCTCCGGCGCCGGCGGCGTCTCCCCCAGCATGCCGGCCAGGCGCGCGAACCGGGCGGCGACCTTCGGGTCCTTCGCGTTCTCGCTGCCGAGGAGCGCCCGACGCCCGAGGCGGTCGGCGGCGTCCTTCGTGTCGCCGGTCTCCACCACGGCGACCATGGCCGCCAGCACGCGCCGCGTCAGCACGTCGCAGTGCTCCGGGTTCCGGAGTTCGGAGAGCAGCGCGGGAATGTCCCCCTCGTCCGGAGTGTCGATGATCGCGTCCAGCACCGCGGCCCGGACGGACACCTCGGGCTGCCGGAAGAGCTTGCCGAGCAGTTCCCGCCGCTTCCGGCCGTCGAAGGCCCCCACCAGCGACGCCGCGGCCGCGCGCACGACCGCCTGCTTTTCGGCGAGTCCGCGGGAGATGGAGGTCTCGAGGTCGTCCCGGCCGACGCGCTTCCCCATGCGGTGCAGGGCTTCCAGCGCCACGAGTGCCGTCTTGCCGCCGACGCGTCCGGCGATGCGCGCCGCCGCCTGATCCGGGTCGATTTCCAGAAGGGAGTCGATGGCGGCGAACCGGATCCGCCGCACCGGTCCGGCGAGCGCCTGGATCAGGAGCGGCTTGACGGATTCCTCGCCGCCGATCTCACCGAGCGCGACGGCGGCGTCCTCGACGACCTCCCAGTCGCGGTCCTTGAGCGCACCGAGGAGCAACTCCTCCGCGTCCTCCCCCGGCGCGGCACGGATCGAGGCGACCGCCTTCAGCCGAACCTGCACGTCCTTCGACTTGAGATTCTTCTTCGGCGTCGCCGCCATCGCGGGCACCGTGAGGGCGAGCAGCAGCAAGACTGTCGTTCTCATGTTGCTGTATGACTACCAGACCCGGGCGTCTGTGCTCGGGAATCCCGGTTCGTGGAATCCCCCTCCGGGCCCGGCATGCGGTGGAGCGCCGACGGCGCTCCCGGAGACTAGAACGCTCAGCCGGGGCAGTCGTCGGCAGCCGACGGGCTCCCCTCCGCGGCCGTCATGGCCGGGTGGAAGAACAGGCCGCACTCGCAGTGGCCCAGCCAGGAGATCTCGTCGTGGATCGTTCCGCACGGGCAGGTCGTGTCGACGGAATCCGGCATGGGTCGACCCTGCTTGGTCGGGCAGAGATACTGCCCGTACTCCCGCTTGTTCACCGCGAGGAGACCCGCCATCCTCAAGACGTGAGCCTGGTCCGGGTTCAGGACGTAGCCGGTGCGTTCGGCGAACGTCCGCGCGTATGCGAGGGCCTCGGCCCGGGCGCGGTCCGTGATGGCGCTATCGTCCGACATGGTGTCTCTCCACCGGCCCACCGGCCTCGGTCCGTCAGTACGTGAGGACCGCGTTCGCCTCGATCGAGTCCATGACGACCCTCGCACCGGCGACGAGCTCCGCTCCCTCGATGAGCATGTCCTCGGTCATCTTGCGCTCGTTGACGCAGGGCGTGCAGACGAGCAGCTTGCCTCCCTGGGCCGTGAAGTTGTCCATCAGCTCCTTCAGCGGGGGCAGGCCGGCGGCGAAGACGTGCTCGGCGATGCCCTTCTGGGCGAGCAGGACGGCGACGCCCTGAAGCGCGATCGTCGCCTCCACGTCCAGGACCAGGGCGGCGTTCGCCATCATGAACGGGAACGAGGCCCGCTCGGGGTGCTCCGGTCCGTGGGTGGCGATCAGCAGGATCTTTTCGGGTGCTTCGTTCGACATCGGATGAGTCTCCTCAGTGTTTCCGCGGTCCCGATCAGGCCATGGCCGGACGGCGCGCTACGCGGAGTGCGTGAATGAACAGTGCAAGGGGACGATAGACGGCGTGTGCGAACTTGGAGAACGGCAACAGCAGCAGCAGAAGAAGCGCCACCACCAGGTGCAGCAGGAAGAGGCCGTACAGGAACGGGCTTCCCGCGACGTCCAGGTAGATGGCGAGTTCGATCGCGAACCCGCTCACTCCGGTCGCCCAGAGCAGGAGGAGCAGCAGCCAGTCGGCATGCCGGGAATGGGCGGCCGCCCGTTCCTTCCCCCGGACGCGGCGAACGATCGACGTCGTGGTTCCGTAGACGAAGAACAGCCCGGCGATCGTCCCCAGGAGCCGGATCGGCGACCAGATCGGGACGTGAACGTCCGGGTCCTTGAACGCGTAGTCCAGGCCGGTCGCGGCCAGCAGGCCGAAGAAGCCCAGCATGATCGACATGTGCACGAACCAGGGGCGCAGGTACAGCGCCCGCTCGTCCGGCTCCGCGTCCTTCACTCCGCACTCCCGGAAGCTCCGGTGCCCGAGGACCTCGCCGACGGCCGTCGTGACGGCCTGCCAGACCGAGCGCCCGGGAAAGAGCCCGGGTTCGGCCGGCCGGCGATCGACGGCGGAGATCGCGGGGCCGTGCGTCAGGGCCCACACGAGGTTCGCCACCGTGACGACGGTGACGGCTCCCATGATCCCCATCACGGCGATGCCGGCCCAGTGAACCACTTCGTAGGGCACGAACCGGAGCATCGAGGCGGTGGAGAACCGCCCCTCCGGAAGACCCGGGGACAGGGCCAGGAACAGCCCCGTCAGCAGGGCGATCACCGCGAGGAGGGCCACGTTGGCCTTCCACGGCGCGAGGTGGAGGAAACGCGAGACCCCCGTGGGGTCCATGCGGGAGATCGCGTACCGCCGGGCGGCGGCCATGAACTCGCCCGGCTCGGCCTGGCGCGGGCACGTCTCGGAGCAGTCCCCGCAGTAGTGGCAGAGCCAGATTTCCTTCGAAGCGACCAGGTGGTCCGGGAGCCCGACCTGGGCGTACCGGATCATCCGCCGCGGAAACGCGTCGTCGTCCTTCGAGAGCGGACAGACCGCGGTGCAGTTGCCGCAGTTGAAGCAGGCGTTCACGTCGAAGGCGCCGAACTTCCGGATCTCCGGCAGAAGCTCGGGATCGGCCCGGACCGTCATGACTTCGCTCCTTCTTCGGCGAGGCGGTAGCCGGGGTAGTCGCCCTCGGTATCCACCTCCACGACCTCTCCGTACTTCCTCATCGACGCGATGTGCCAGAGCACCTCGGACTTCGAGAGGTCCGCGGCCTCGGCGAGGGCCGGCACCGTCGTCGCACCCGACTCGAGCGCCTTCTTCACCTTGCGCCGCACGTCACGCCGCGCCTTCTGTTTCTCACGGCTCTTCGCCACCAGGTCCGCCCGCTCGGCGCGCAGCCGCTTCAGGAGGGCCTTTCGCTCGGCCGCCTTGTTGTCGTCGCTCATTTGGACACCTCCTCCGGCACGGCGAGGATCTCGTCGACCATCGCCCCGAACTGGTCCAGGGTCCATCCGTTGACGTCGATCGCGCGGTTCGGGCAGGCCGCCACGCAGGCACCGCACCCCGTGCAGAACGCCTCGTGGACGACGGCCTTGCGCACGGTCTTTCCGTCGATCTCGGCCGAAACGATCTCGAGGGCGCCGTCGTACTCGCACTCGGCGAGGCAGGCTCCCGTCCCGTCGCAACGGTCCTTGTTCACCCTCGCGACGTAGGGGTCGAGTTCCAGCTCGCCGGAGTTCAACAGCCCCGCCACCTTGACCGCCGCCGCGGAGGCCGACGCGCACGTCTCCTCCACGTCGCGGGGGCTCTGGCAGGTTCCGGCCAGGACGACGCCGCGGACGGCCACCTCGACCGGGCGGAGTTTCGGATGGACCTCCTGGAGGAAGCCGTCCGACCCCGAGGCGATCTTCAGCGACGTGGCGATCGGCCCCGGGTCCGCCGGAACCATCCCCGTCGCGAGGACCACGAGATCGACGGGCACCTCGACCTCCTCACCCCAGGTGAGGCCGTCCTTCACGGTCACCAGGAGCCGCCCCTCGTCTCCGGACTTCGCCTTCTTCACGGCCGGCGGAGTCTCGGGCTCGAAGCGGAGGAAGATGACCCCCTTCTTCGAAGCGTTTTCGTAGTACTCCTCGTGACCGTGGCCGTAGGTCCGGATGTCGCGGTAGAAGTCGTACACCGCGGTGCCGGGGAAGCGATCGAGCAGATCGGCTTCCGCCTTGAGGGTCGCCGTGCAGCAGACACGGGAGCAGTTCTCGTTGAGGCGGCCCTCGGAGTCCGGCTTGTGGAGCCCGGGCACCTGTCGGCTGCCGACGCAGTGGATGAACGCCACCCGCCGGACCTCCTCGTCGTCGATCCGCAGCCGGCCGTCGCCCGCCTCCGCCCGGTCGAGCGTCGCGAGGAAGTCGGGAAGCGTCACGACCGAGGGGAACTTCTTGTAGCCGTACTCGCGCTTCGCCGGCTCGTAGTGCCGGAAGCCCGAGGCGAGGACGACCGCGCCGACCTGGATCTCGAACGGGGAGGCATCCTCCTCGTTCACCTTCTCGGCCTGGACGTCGAAGTTGCCCACGTAGCCGGAGGCGCCGGTCACGCGCGTCTCCGTGAGGACCTCGATCCCGGGGTGGGCGGTCACGCGGTCCACGAACGTCCGGACGAGTTCCGGCCCGCTCTCCCCGGTCGGGAACAGCGTGCCGAGATCGTTGACGTGCCCCCCGAGACGCGCGCTCATCTCCACCAGCGCGACGGGGAAGCCCCACTCCGCGAGGTCGAGCGCGGCCTTGAGCCCGGCTACTCCGCCGCCGACCACGAGGACCTTCGACCTCGCGCCGACGCGGATGGGCGACAACGCCTCGTGCTTCCGGACGCGGGCCACCGCGGCCGAGACGAGAGTCGACGACTTCGTGGTGGCCTGCTCCGCGCTGCCGTGCACCCAGCTGACCTGCTCCCGCACGTTCACGTGCTCGTAGAGGAACGGGTTCAGCCCTCCGCGCACCACCGTCTGCCGGAAGGTGGTCTCGTGAAGGCTCGGGGAGCAGGAAGCGACGACGACGCGGTTCAGGCCGTGCTTCTCGATGTCCTCGACGATCAGGTTCTGACCGGGGTCGGAGCACATGAAGGGGTAGTCCCTGGCGACGACCACGCCATCGAGTCCCTCGGCGTGTCGGACCACGGCCTCGACATCGACCACGTCGGAGATGTTTCCGCCGCAGTGACAGACGTAGACACCGATCCGCGGAGCGACTTCCTCGTCGCCGGCAGCTATCCCGTTGGTTTCCTGGGGCTCGATCATCTCAGTTCTCCGCCTGGACGGCGCACGCCGCCGGCTCACGCCGGCGCAGGTGGTTCGTCACCGCCATGGCGGCGGATCCGGCCTCCGCGATGGCGTCCACGATGTCCTTGGGGCCGGCCGCGGTCCCGGTGACGAAGATGCCGGGCTCGTCCGTGGCTCCCGGCTCGAGGAGGGGCTTCGGCACGCGCACGAACCCGTCCGAGCCGACCTCGATCGGCAGCCGGTCCGAGAGGTCCGCCGCCGGCACCATCCCGAGGGAGAGTACGACCAGGTCGTGCTTTTTCTCCTCGACCTGGCCCAGGCCGTCGACGTGCTCGAAACGCACGGTCACGTCGCCGTTTTCGGCGTCGCTGATCCGCGCCACCTTCCCCTTCACGAACTCCACTCCCATGGCGGCGGCGTTCCGGTAGAAGGTCTCGTAGCCCTTGCCGAACGCGCGGATGTCCATGTAGTAGATCGTGATGTCCGCCAGCGGCACCGCGCCGGCGAGCAGCATGGCCTGCTTGATGGCGTACATGCAGCAGACCCGGGAGCAGTAGGGAACGCCGAGACTCGCGTCCCGGGAGCCCGCGCATTGAACGAAGGCGATCGAGTCCGGGATCTTGCCGTCGGACGGCCTCAGAACGCGTCCGTAGGGTCCGTGGGGAGCGAGGAGGCGCTCCATCGTGAGCGGGGAGATGACATTGTCCAGCTCCTCTCCCCGGTACTCGCGCTTGGCCTCGATCGGAGTCAACTCGTAGCCGGTGGCGACCACGACGGCGCCGGCCTCGATCTCGATGCTCCGCGCGGTCTGGTCGAGGATCACCGCGTCCGTCGGGCAGGCCTTCACGCACTTCCCGCAGAGATTGCACTCGGTGGGATCGAGCAGGGCGATCTGGGGGATCGCGTTCGTGAAGGGCACGCGGATGGCGCGCCGACCCCCGAGTCCGTCCTCGAACTCGTCCGGCACGTTCGAGTCGCAGGCGTACTCGCAGAGCCGGCAGCCGATGCACTTCTCCTCATCGACGTACCGCGGAGCGAGTTCCACGCGGACGGAGAAGCCGTCGTCCCGCCGCTCCACCGACTCCACTTCCGCGAGAGTCAGGATCGTGATGTTCTCGTGGTGGGCGGCCGCCGCCATCTTCGGCGTCGTGATGCAGCTGGCGCAGTCGAGCGTGGGGAAGACCTTCGACAGGCTGATCATCTTCCCGCCGACGCTCGGCCCCTTCTCGACGACCGTGACCTCAAAGCCCTGCTCCGCAAGGTCCAGCGCGGTCTGCAACCCCGCGATTCCACCACCGATGACGAGCGTATCGGTCGTCCGGGTTTCCTGTGGAGCGCTCATGGGACGGATGTCTCCGACGTCTGGGAAGCGATCACCTCGTTCATCTGCTCGACCTCCTTGACGAAAGACTTCGTGCAGACCGTGCAGATCGCGGTCAGCTTGAGCCGCCGCTGGTCGATCCCCCGCTCCTTCAAGCCAAGGGAGACCCGGTCGAGACGCGCCGCGAGCTTGTCGTAGGCGCCTTCGTAGGGGCACTCCGCGCCGCAGGACATGACGATGATCCCGCCGACACCCTTCTCGAAGCAGTCGTAGTAGAAGCTCTCGGGAAACACCGCGGGGGACGGGACGCGGACGACGTGAGCGTTCGCGGAGTAGCTCAGGTGCGCCTGGCCCACCGCGTCCGCGCCCGGATAGGCGCAGCTCGCGGTGGCCAGGATCAGGATCTTGTCGGTCATTGGGGCCATCGGGGATCCTCCCGGGTCCGAACGTTTCGGCGGGTCCTACTTCCCCCGCCGGACAAACAGCCGGTCGTAGCCTTCGTCGGCCTGGACCATGCCCAGGTACTCGTGACCGACCTTGTTCGCCCAGATCGGAATGTCGTTCCGGGTGCCGATGTCGCTCGAGCGGATCTCGAGGACCTCGCCCACCGTCACGGCTCCGATGCCCTTCTTCGCCTCGAGGAGGGGACCGGGGCAGGCGCTCCCTCGCGCGTCGACAACCTCTTCGGGGTCGAGGTCCAGCAGTTCGTCGGTGTCCATGGGGTGTTCTCCGTGAGTTGAAATCTGCGGCGTGAGAATCAGGTCAGAGCGCGCGCGGCGCACGGACGACCGTTAGCACCCCGAGTGCCAGACCGGATTTTCCCGGTCCGGAGGCGGGCTCCCGGGGCGGGAACCCGGCGGTTTACGGGGCACAAGGGGGGAAACGCCGATCCCGTCCCGGACTCGGGAGCGGGAGACGAGGGAACAACAGGGTTGCACAGTTGCATCGATCCGAAATCGAAAAGATGCAACGTTGCACCACTACGCGCAGCGGAGTTCTCAGACGGATGAGTACCGAAGGCATGGACAGACAGAACCAAGGTCCCCGCAAGGAGTTACGGGGTCAACATGCGCCTCGGCGTGGCGCAAGGCGCCCGCATGCGCCCCCGCGAGGCGCATGCGGCCG
>JBDLIY010000112.1:0-9996 GCA_039714635.1 Planctomycetota bacterium | reverse complement strand
CTGGCTCTGGGCGAGGGCGGCGGGGGAGAGGACGAGCAGGGCCAGCAGGAGGGCGGTGGTTCTCATGGCGACGATTCTACCCGGGGGCCGTCCCACGATCCGGAAGAGTTCCGCCGTCCTCCGGCCGGACGCTAACCTGCGGGCTGCTATTGCCCCAGGAGACCACCATGTCGCAGGACCGTTTCGCCCGTCTGCCCCGCGAGTACCCCCGTTCCTACGTCCCCGCCGATTTCGACGTCGACGACCTCGACGCGCTGGCGCCGCTCTTCGACGAGCTGCTCGCGCGCGACATCGACACGCCGGAGGCGGTCGAAGCCTGGCTCCGCGACCAGGGGGAGCTGCTCGCCGTCCTCCTCGAGACCCGGGCGACGCGCTACATCGAGATGACCTGCGACACGGCGGACCCGGACCACGAGAAGGCGTTCCTCGGGTTCATGCAGAAGGTCATGCCGGAGCTGAAGAAGCGCGGCGAGAAGCTCGACCGCCACTACCTCGGAAGCCCGGCCCGGAAGGACCTCCCGGCCGAGGAGTTCCGGGTCTTCGACCGGAGCACCGAGAACGACGTCGCGCTGTTCCGGGAGGAGAACCTGCCCCTGGAGACGGAGGAGACGGAGCTCACGCAGAAGTACCAGAAGCTCTGCGGGGCGATGACGGTCGAGGTCGACGGGGAGGAAGTCACGCTCCAGCAGGCCTCGAAGGAGCTGCTCTCCACCGATCGCGCGCGGCGCGAGGACGTGTTCCGGAAGATGGCGGATCGCCGTCTCGCCGACGCCGACGAGGTGCAGGAGATCTTCGATGGTCAGCTCGTCCTGCGCGAGAAGATCGCCGGGAACGCCGGCTTCGACAACTACCGCGACTTCCGCCACCAGCGCATGGGGCGCTTCGACTACACGCCCGACGACTGCACCCGCTTCCACGACGCCGTCGAGACCCACGTGATGCCCGTCATCGCCCGCCTGAACCGCGAACGTCGCGAGCGGCTCGGCGTCGAGACGCTCCGGCCGTGGGACCTCTCGGTGGACACGAAGGGGCGCGATCCGCTGAGCCCGTTCAGCGACACGAAGGACCTGATCGCCGGCGTCTCCCGCATCTTCCACCGGCTCGACCCGGTTCTCGGCGGCGAGTTCGACAACATGCGCGAGCTCGACCTGCTCGACCTCGACAGCCGCAAGGGCAAGGCGCCCGGCGGGTACCAGTACGGCCTCTCCGAGGCGCGGCTGCCCTTCATCTTCATGAACGCGGTGGGCCTCCACGGGGACGTGCGGACGCTGCTGCACGAGGGCGGGCACGCCTTCCACTCGATGGCCAGCCGGGAGCAGGACCTCCTCGCCTACCGCCACGCGCCGATGGAGTTCTGCGAGGTGGCTTCGATGTCGATGGAGCTTCTGGGCGCGGCGCACCTCGACGAGTTCTACGACGAGGCGGACGCGGCCCGGGCGAAGAAGGAGATGATCTCCGGCGCCGTCGAGATCCTGCCCTGGGTCGCGACGATCGACGCGTTCCAGCACTGGATCTACACGCACCCCGGCCACTCGCGCGAGGAGCGCACGCAGGCCTGGCGGGAGATCTTCGCCCGTTTCACCGTCGAGGTCGACTACACGGGGCTCGACGACGTGCGGGACGCGCGGTGGCTGTCCCAGTCGCACGTGTTCCAGTCGCCGTTCTACTACATCGAGTACGGCATCGCGCAGCTGGGGGCGCTGCAGGTCTGGACGAACGCGCGGAAGGACCCGGCGAAGGCGCTCGAGCTCTACCGCGAGGCGCTGGCTCTCGGCGGGAGCCGTCCGCTGCCGGAGCTGTTCGAGGCCGCCGGCACCCGGTTCGACTTCGGCCCGGACACTGTCGGCCCGCTGGTCGAGGCCGTACTCACGGAACTCGAGACGCTGGGCGACGCCTGACGGAACAACGCTGACAGGCGTCGGTTTTCCGCTCAGCGGTGTTTCATCGGCTCCCGAATTCCCGGGCGGCCGCCAGGACGCGCTCCGCCGTCAGGCCGAACTTCTCCGCCACCACCGCGCCGGGGGCGGAGGCGCCGAACCTCTCGATGCCGATGAACTTTCCGGCGAGGCCCAGGTAGCGGTCCCAGCCCTGGCGGATGCCCGCTTCCACCGCGACGCGCTTCGTGCACGCGGCCGGCAGCACGGACTCCCGGTACGCCTCGTCCTGCGCCTCGAACAGCTCGAAGGACGGCATCGAGACCACCCGGGCTTTCACACCGTCGCTCCGGAGGGCCCGTCCGGCCTCCAGGGCGAGGGAGACCTCCGAACCGGAAGCCATCAGGACGATCTCCGGGTCGTCGTCGCCGCCGGCCAGCACGTAGGCGCCGCGCCGGAGACCGTCCGCGGACGCGACCTCGTTCCGGTCGAGCGTGGGCAGGCCCTGGCGCGTGAGGATGAGCGCCGTCGGCCCGTCGGTGTGGCGCATCGCCACGTCCCAGGCCACCGCCGTCTCCGTCGCGTCGCCGGGGCGGAGGACGACGAGGGAGGGGATCGCCCGCAGCGCGGCGACGTGCTCCACCGGCTGGTGCGTGGGGCCGTCCTCCCCGACCCAGATCGAGTCGTGGGTGAAGACGGAGACGACCGGCTGATCCATCAGCGCCGCGAGGCGGAGGGTCGGTCGCATGTAGTCCGAGAACACCAGGAACGTTGCGACCAGCGGCCGGAAGCCACCGTGGAGCGCCATCCCGTTGGCCATCGCGCCCATCGCGTGCTCCCGGACGCCGAAGCGGATCGTCCGCGCGGCGAAGTTCGAAGGCGTGACGACTTCGTTCCCGGGGAAGTCCGTGTTGTTCGACCCCGCGAGGTCCGCCGAGCCGCCGACGAGGAACGGCACGGCGTCGGCGATCGCGGACAGGCAGGCGCCCGACGCCTTGCGCGTGGCGACGGCCTCTCCGGCGGGGAACTCCGGCAGCGGGAGCGGGTCCGGGACCTCACCGTCCTGGAAGCGCTTCCACTCGGCGAAGAGGTCGGGATCGTCCTTCTCGACCTCCGCCATCTTCATGTCCCACCAGTCCGCCTCCTTCGTCATCGTCCGGTTCCGCTTCGCGAAGAAGTCGTGGACATCGTCGGGGACGAGGAATTCCGGCTCGACCGGCCAGCCGAGGTTCTCCTTCGTGGCGCGGATCTCGTCGACACCGAGCGGGGCGCCGTGGGAGGAGGAGGAGTCCTGCTTGGCGGGGGAGCCGAAGGCGATGTGGGTTTTCGCGACGACCAGGCTCGGCCGGGCCGTCTCCTCCTTCGCGTTGACGAAGGCGATCTCGAGGGCGTCGTGGTCGTGGCCGTCGACCTCCTGGACGTGCCAGCCCATCGCCTCGAAGCGGCGGCCGACGTCCTCCCGGAAGGTGAGATCGGTCCCGCCGTCGATCGTGATCCCGTTCGCGTCGTAGAGGACGACGAGTTTCCCGAGGCCCAGCGTGCCGGCCATGGACGCGGCTTCGGACGCCACGCCCTCCATCATGCAGCCGTCTCCCGCGAAGACCCAGGTGGTGTGGGAGACGATCTCGCGGTCCGTCCGGTTGAAGCGGGCCGCGAGCATGCGCTCGGCCAGCGCCATGCCCACCGCGTTCGCGATCCCCTGGCCCAGCGGGCCGGTCGTCGTCTCCACGCCGGGAGTCACGTCGCACTCGGGGTGCCCGGGCGTGCGCGAGTCCCACTGTCGGAACTGTCGGATATCCTCCAGGGAGAGGTCGTACCCCATCACGTGGAGCATTCCGTACAGGAGCATGGAAGCATGGCCGGCGGAGAGAACGAAGCGGTCGCGGTCGGGCCAGTCCGGGCGCGACGGGCAGACTTTCAGGAATCGGGTCGTCAGCACCGCTGCCGCATCCGCCAGACCCATGGGAGCGCCCGGGTGGCCCGAGTTCGCTCGCTGGATGGCGTCCATGGCCAATCCGCGGAAGGTGTTCGCAAGTTTAGTGAGGAAAGGCATTTGCGAAAGATCGTTCGTCGCCATGCGGTTCTCCCGGAGTGATGGAACGGCTCAAAAATACACGTTTTGGGCTCGGAATTCGGCGTTTCGAGCAGCCGGAATAAATTCGCAAATGATTTTTGATAACACGTGTTGACGGCCCCCGGAGCAGGCGGTAGAGTAATCCGGACCAAGGGGTAAAGATTAACCCGGGGTTGGGTCCTCAGGTCCAGCAGTTGGGGGTCGTACGGTCGCAAACAGGAGCTATCCACATGATCGTGACGAACGAGTACATCATCGCTGAACTGGACACGCTGGTCCGAAATGAGCGTCTGCTCGAGAAGTTGCTTGAAAGGGCCTCCCGTTCCCCCAGTGACCCCCGCGAAGTCGCCTACCTGTGGACCCTCGCCACGGAGTGCCGGGACCACGCCCGCATCCTCTCCCGCCACCGCAGGGAGATCGCCGGCGTTGCCCTGGACATCCCGTACCCCCGCTGGCCCCGCGGCCAGGGCCCCCAGCCCGAGGAGGCCCTCGAGCTGGCGCGCGACCTCGCCCAGGACATCGGCGGCCAGTACCGCTCGAGCGAGACGCTGGCGGACGACCCGTACCTGAGGAAGTTCCTCACGATCCTCGCGGACGAGCACTACCAGCGCGCCCTGGAGCTGAAGGGCATCGCCAACGGTGCGGGCATCTTCGAGGACATGGAGGAGGAGCCGGCGGACGCCTGAGTCCAGGCCGGACGGAACACGCGAGAGGGAGGGCGGAGACGCCCTCCCTTTTCTATTCCTCTTCCGGTGTCTCTACTGACTCCGGAGGGAACTCCTCGTCGTCGTCGGTCTCGATGCCCGAGAGGCGCCTCACCCGCCGGGCCATCTTCGGGTCGTGGAACGCCAGCGACCCCATGGCCTGCGCCGTGTAGACGAGGCAGAGCCACATCGCCAGGCCGAACCAGACGCCTCCGATCAGCGAGCTCGAGAGGAACGCCGCGACGCTGAAGAACAGCCCCGGGATCACGATGCGGAAGTAGATCCCGCGCCGCAGCATCGCCGTCTCGACCGTGGCCACGGGGTTCACCGCCTCGACCGTCCCCGCGGCGGCGAGGTTGAGCAGCGTCGCCGGCCAGAACGCCCAGCCGAGGAGGACGAGGGGAATCGCGGCCCACGCGGCCTTCGCGGCGCAGCCCACGATCACCGCGGGCAGCATGTGCGCGACGAAGAGCAGCGCCGCCCGGATCCCGTCTCCCACGCCGGGGTCTCCCTCCTCCGGCCGGACCCAGACGACGGGGGCGGGACGTCCTTCCGCCGTCGCCCGGACCAGCTTGACGAGATAGGTGAAGAGGTACGTCGCGGCGGCGAACGCGACGAGCGCCTGGAGGATCGGGCCGGCGTCGGGGATGATCTGCAGCATCCAGCCGCCGGACAGGACGACGAGGAGGACGAACAGGACCACGGCGAAGTCGTCCCCGCAACCCTTGCGCAGGGGCCAGAGGAGGAAGCGGATCACCTCGAACGGCTGCACCCTCGGCGGCTCGGGCGAATCGTCGGCCTCCTCCGGCTCACCCGGCGGAAGCTTGTCGGCCGGCGGAACCTCGGGCGGCGGGAGAGGACCCGGCTCCGGCTCCTCGACCTCGAGGAACTCCGCCGCGGCCCCCGGGCGATCCGGAAGAGGCCGGTCGTCCTCGATCGGCTCGAGCTCGTAGGAGGGCTCGCCCTCCTCGTCCGGAATCTCGTTCTCCGAGGCCATGGCCCTCAGTCTCCCGGTTTCGGGCCGTCAGGACCACTTTCCGCGAACTGCATCCGGTAGAGGCGGTGGTAGGCGCCCCGGAGCGCGATCAGCTCCGCGTGCGTTCCCTGCTCCGTGATCCGGCCGTCCGCAACGACCAGAATGCGGTCCGCCTGGCGGATCGTGGAGAGCCGGTGGGCGATCACGATGCTCGTCCGGCCCGTCGTCAGCGTCGTCACCGCACGCTGGATCAGCTCCTCGGTGTGGGTGTCCACGCTGGCGGTCGCCTCGTCGAGCACGAGGATCGCCGGGTCGACGACGAGCGCCCGGGCGAAGGAGAGCAGCTGCCGTTCGCCCGCCGAGAGCGTCTTGCCGCCCTCCTCGAGTTCGTTGTCGTAACCGTCGGGCAGCCTCTCGATGAACCGGTCGGCGCGCACGGCCCGGCAGGCCTTGGCCACCCGTTCGCGGGAGATCGACTCGTCGCCGAGGCGGATGTTCTCGAGCAGGGAGCCGGCGAAGAGGAAGACGTCCTGGTGGACGACGGCGACGTTTTTGCGGTACGGCCGCAGCGAGTAATCGCGGATGTCGCGACCGTCCACGAGAACCGCGCCCTCGTTCACGTCGTAGAGCCGGCAGAGCAGGTTGATGATCGTGCTCTTGCCCGCGCCGGTCGGCCCGACGATCGCGAAGGTGCTCCCGGGCCGGATGTGGACGTCGATGCCGCGGAGGACCGGCTCCTCGGGGTGGTACGAGAAGCGGACGTCCCGGATCTCCACCTCGCCGCGCAGGCGGCCGGGGTCGACGGCGTCCGGCCGCTCCTCGATGCGCGCGGTCTCGTCGAGGGTGGTGAAGATGCGCTCCGCCGCGGTCATCGCGGACTGGATGACGTCGAGCTTCTCCGTCAGGTCCCGGATCGGCTGGAAGAACTGCTCGACGTAGGCCAGGAACGTGTAGAGCGTGCCCATCGTGATGCCGCCGAGCGCGGCGAACTCCGCGGGGCTCGGCTTCGGATCCTGCTGGTTCAGGGCGAAGCCCGTGAGGACGGCCGCGCCGCCGAACCAGATCACGACGCCGGTACCGCCGGCCGAGAGGATCGTGCTGACGGGCCGGAAGACCGCCCACGCCCGCCGCTGCTCCATCCATGCGGTCTTGTAGTCCCGCGACAGCTCGTCGTGACGTCGCCGCGACCGGCGCTCCATCGTGAACAGCTGCACGACCCGGATCCCGCTCAGGGACTCCGCGATGTGGGCGTTCAGGCGGGAGAGCGCGACGCGCCAGCGGCGGTAGGCGGCGCGCGAGTACTTCCGGAAGACGAGCGCCGCCGCGACCATGAACGGAACGATCCCCAGCGCCGCGAGACCGATCTGGGCGTTCAGGATCAGGATCATGATCGTGACGCCGATCAGCATCCCCACGTCCTTGATGATCATGACGAAGGCGGTGCTGAACATGTCCTCCAGCGCGCCGACGTCGTTCGCGACCCGAGTCACGAGGCGACCCACCGGGTTCTTGTGGAACCAGGCCGTCTCGAGGCCGTGGATGTGGGTGAAGACCTGCATCCGCAGGTCGTAGATCACGCGCTGCCCGAGGCCGGCCAGCAGGTAGCCGTTGGTCCAGTCCACCGCGAACTGGAGGACGCGGATGCCCAGCGCCAGGCCGGCGAAGGTCCAGATCTGGGTGCTCGCCGGGAGTTGACCGAAGCTCTCGGTGGTGAAGGTCGAGACCACGCCGTGGATCCAGTTGAGGATGAACCTCCCCGGGCCCGGCCCGTCGACCGCGGCCTGGAAGACGAGGTCGATCATCGCGCCGCCGAGGAGCGGGGGCAGCAGCCAGAGGAACGAGCTCACGCCGGCGAGGAGCACGCCGACGACCATGCGCGGCCAGTAGACGACCCCGTACCGGAACATCCGGAGCAGCAGCGCCGGGTCGAGCAGGTTCGCCCGGTACTCGTCGTCCAGGTCGTGGTCTTCCCACTCGCTCAAGCCGACTCCGTATCCCCGTCCTCGCTCTGCTTGCGGTCCAGGTCGGCGTAGTAGCCGCCCCGCGCCACCAGCTCCCCGTGGGTGCCCCGCTCGACGATCCGTCCCTCGTCGAGCACGATGATCTCGTCCGCCTCCTTCACCGCGCTGACGCGGTGGCTCGCGATGACCGTGGTGCGCTCGCGGCTGGCCTCCGCCAGGCCCGCGAGGATCTGCGTCTCCGTCTCCGTGTCGACCGCGGACAGGCAGTCGTCGAAGATCAGGATCGCCGCCCGCCGGGCGAGGGCCCGGGCGATGGCGACGCGCTGCTTCTGGCCGCCGGAGAGGTTCACGCCCTTCTCGCCGAGGAGCGTCTCGTAGCCGTCCGCCAGGTCCTCGATGTCGCCGTCGACGTTCGCCGTGCCGGTGCACGACTCGACGAGGCCGCCCGGCGCGGGGCCGACCGCCCCGGCCGCGACGTTCTCGCGGATCGACAGGCTGAAGAGGAACGCCTCCTGCGGCACGGCCCCGATCGCGTGGCGCAGCCGCCGCAGCGGGACGTCCCGGACGTCCTCGCCGTCGACAAAGACCGTCCCGGCCGGCGGGTCGTAGAGCCGCGGGATGAGGTTCAGCAGCGTCGTCTTCCCGCAGCCGACGGGGCCCATCACGCCGAGCGTCTTCCCGGGGGGGATCGTGACGTCGATGTCGCGCAGGACGTCGGGGGCGTCATCTCCGTAGGAGAACGTGAGGCCGCGGATCTCGAGTCCGCCGCGGACGGGGCCGCCCGTGCCGTCGGACTCCGGCGCGGTGATCCCCGGCTCGATGCCGGTGATCTTCTCGAGCCGGCCCATGCTCACCTTGCCCCGTTGGTAGAGCATGATCGTCCAGCCGAGCCCGATCATCGGCCACGACAGCCGCTCCACGTACTGGAAGAAGGCGACGAACTCCCCGATCGAGACCTCCTCCGCGAGGACGAGGTGGCCGCCGTAGGCCAGCACGATCAGGTTCACCAGCCCGAGGATCAGCCAGAGGACCGGCATCTCCATCGTGAAGATCCGCTCGAAGCTCATCCGTTTCCGGAAGTACTCGCGCGCCTGGGCGGCGAACGACCGGACCTCCGACTCCTCGCGGGCGAACGTCTTCACGACGCTGACGCCGGCGAAACTCTCCCGCGCGCGCTCGGAGACCTTCGCGAACTGCGCCTGCACCGCTTCGTAGCGCCGCTCGATGACGTGCTCGAGTTTCGCGACGATCAGCGGGATGAGCGGCAGCGGCACGAGACACGCCAGCGTCAGTTTCCAGCTGATCGTCGTCATGTAGGCCGGCACCATGACGAAGTAGAGGAACGTGTCGAGGACCAGCAGGAGCCCGATGCCGAGGAACATCCGGACGCTCTCGGTGTCGTTCGTCGCCAGGCTCATGTGGTCGCCGGTCTTCGCGGTGTCGTGGTAGGACGACTCCAGCCGGAGCAGGTGGGAGAAGAACCCGCCGCGGATGCCGTGGATCAGCCGGACCGCCGCCCGCGCGAACGCCAGCGACATCCAGACCCGGAAGACCCCGGTCACGCCGATGACGAGGACGAAGGCGACGGCGTAGGTCCAGAGCCCGCCCGCGACGGCGCCCTCGCCGAACCAGCCCTCCGGGAGCATGGAGAGGAAGAGGTTGTCCGGCGTCTCTTCCTTCCCGATCGAGACCAGGTGGTCGATCGCCCACTGGAGGAACTTCGGCTGGAACGTGTCGAGCAGGTCGACGAAGAGCAGCGCCAGCGACCCCAGGGCGTAGAGCCGCCACTGGGGCCGGCAGTACCGGATCATGTGAAGGAAGTCGCGGATCATGGTCCCGCTCAAGCAGCCTGCCCCTGATTTCCCGAGAAGGTGGAAACCGGGGATTCTACCCGAGGTGCGATCTGTTTTCCGGTGGGGGGATGGGCGGCGGTCGGCCGCTGGAGCCGCCCTCCTGCAGTGACCGGGCCGAGCCCTTCCATCACGGTCGGTCTCCAGGCGTCGAACACGCTTCACGCCAACGCGTCCGACTGGACCGAAGACCTGACGACGACCACGCCGATCACCGCCGGTGGTCGGCCGGGCGGTCACCCTCACGCAGAAGCGGTTCCTCTTCGGAGTGCTTCCCCCGGCCGCAGCCGAGGCGGCCACCATCCATGTCGGAGTGACGCGGGGATCGACGGAGGAATCGGCCCTGGTCGAGTCCACGCTCTCCACGGGGGAGCGGAAGTCCCGCTGCTACGATGCCTGACCGGACGCTACTCGCACTGCCACTCCCGGGCTCGGCCGGTGTACCTCACCGGGCCCGGATGGCGCTCTACCGCGATCAGGATGAAGGGGCGGCACCCGTAGTTCGGCCCCACGGGCCCCGTGTAGCATCCCGCGCCCGGGTAGAGCTCCTCCCAGTG